>CAILAO010000653.1 GCA_903832105.1 uncultured Pseudomonadota bacterium
AGTCAAAATCATTGCGAAAAACATCGACAGCATTGGAAATACACTCGGCAAAAATAGATCAAAAAAGGAAAATGCGATCGTATCGAACAAAAAGAACAACGGAACAATCAGAATCGCAATTGCCCAAGGGAGGACAGTTGATGAAGACGTCATATAAAGCATACCGATTCCCATACCTAGTAACGAACCGATAACAATGAGCAACGGAACCCCACCCACTGGTCTTAGCCATCGACCAGTCTCAACACTATTAACCAATGATACAAGCGGCCACGATCTTGGTATTGGACCGATCGGAGTATCGATACTAACAAGCTCTTTTTCTTCAGCCTGTGAAAGAATGATCACAATATCATCCTTTTGAACAACACCTGAGTTTTCACCACGCATAGCCTTGTCAAGCTCTTCTGATAAGCTATGCAAGAGCTCGAACGAGTTGTTGGGCTTTACAAAGTTGACTAAAATTCGATGCTTTCGATCTAAATGAACGGGTTTTTGATTAACGACTATTTGATCATCACCAATCGTAAATTGGGCGCTTGCGAGTAGCGCCAAATGAGGAATCAAATGGCTTTGATCAAGTTGATAAAATGGACGAACATATCCTGACTCAAAGTGCTTAACACCATCGAGAGTGTGGCCAACTTTTGTGAAACCCTTTATGGCCTCTGCGTGAGGACCATACAAATATCCCTTTGGTACGGTTCTGTCCCACCTCATCAAAAGATTACTTTTTTCGCCGGAAGAAAGATTCGCTTCTAAAAGTTCTTCACTTCTAAAAACCTTCTCTCCTGGGATAACAACCTGCTGTCTTCCATAGAGTTGCTTTTCAGAAATCAGCCCGCTGACGAAAATCGGAACACCAAGGTTTTGATTTTCTGACAATAACCTTAAATCTTCTCTGGAAAACGCCCCGTCTTTAACCCCCTCTGCGAATAGAATCGCCTTTGGTTTTTTTTCCGAAAATGACTTCAAAATTAGTATCCACTGTTCCATCGAAAACGGTTCGATATTTTTCGAGATGCTCGTATCTGCGTTTGTCCCCTGCAGAGAAAATATCTTGATTCGTGGGCTTAACGTAACTTCATTTTCGAGGATGTTTCTGACTGAATATTGCGTTTTAAGGGTAAAATCCAAGAGAGCGTCACCCAGTTCAGTTCTATATACCAATAATACAACGATCACGACGCCGAAGATCCTGGCCACCAATTGGATCCGATCTGAAGTAGTTGGCCCAAACGCATTTGCAATTTTTTTAATGCTTTCTTTGAGAAACATAAGACTTACTTTCCTTTAGTTGGACGTAACATGTCGCTAGTTTTGTGACCTATTTAACCTCTCGATAACGCAAGTAATTCTCTTATCAAAACGCCTTTTCCCTTTCTGTTTTAGAATTTTTCTTACAACCTTTTCTGCCTTGGTCCGACCAAAGTCGCTTACCTTTTTACATAACTCGCGTTCTTCCGAAGTTTCACTGATTTGATCAATTCCTTTCCGTCTCACTTCTTGAGAAAGCTGTCCAGGTAGTATCGCGCCAATCCTGCAAAGCCTTTGAAAAACCAGTTCAGAAACATTTTTCAAACTTTCAGCGGTATCAGCATATCGCGAAAAGCACTTCGCTTTCTTGAAGTATAGATATTTTTGAAGGGCCAGCCAAAAAAGAATTTTTTTTCTCATTGGCAGCCGGTCCGTTTCCTCATAGCGAGCCCACAAAGATGGAGGCTTTTTTGTTAGTAATCGGACAAGATAAAGAAGACTAGGAGTCTTAAAATTTTTCTTCACACTTTTTGTG
>CAILAO010000654.1 GCA_903832105.1 uncultured Pseudomonadota bacterium
CGCTACGGCGGCATCGGGATACGCCCTTGCCGCGAAAAAATTTCGCGGCGACAATTAATGAAAAAGGCCGGGGATCATCCCGGCCTTCTAGCTATATAGAGCAATGTCTGATTTTTCAAGCGGTCTTCATGCGTCTCGCCATCTCAAACTTCAGAATGTCCTCAGCGTCAATCTCTTCATTCTCAATATCAAAATCACCTTTCTGTTCTTTCCAAGGTCTTTGGCTATGACGTTCATGGCGTCTAGCTTTCCAACTATCACCTACCTTGCGGTCTTTGTTTTTTTCTTTATGCCGTCTTAGCTGTACTTCTAACTTGTCGAGCATCTTGTCGACTGAGGCGTACATGTCTTCGCATGCGTGTTCAACCTGAAGATTAAGGCCATTACCGCCAGTAACCGTGCACTGGACCATGTGTTGATGACGGTCGATGGAAAAAATAACCTGTGTTTTTAAAGGTTTGGGCGCGTATTTCATGATTTTTTCCCGAGTTTTCTCTTCTGTGTATTTTTTCAAGGCATCGGAGGTCTCCATGTGCTTGAAAGAAAAGAAAAATTCCATGACAACTTCCTTTCTAATGAGAGGTGAATCGAATTGCCTTTTTAGAAGGCCCATAAGCTCGTCTTGGGAGGTCCTCTTCGAACCGCCTGTCCCTTCGACGTTCACATATTTCATCGGTAGGAGGAGTCGGAAGCTTTAGCATGCAACTATTTAGTCGGATATATCCGCTGTTTAGTCATGCTGATTAATTAGGGAAAGATGTTTTTTTTTGATAAGTAAAAAAATAGACATTGCTCACTTTAGGCCCTTCATCATACTAAAGTAAGCTAGTCGGAAGAGTGATTACCTCTGAAATAGGTAAATCGGGATTTTAAACGATAGGTGTCTTCGACGTTGGAAAAAACTAGATATAAATCCGAAATTACAGGTGAAATCGAGAAAGTAACGTTTCGTAACGACGAAACGGGATGGACTGTCGCTCGGTTTCGCGAAAAAGCTGGGATATCTTCCGTCACGACGACAGGGCATTTCACGAACATAAGACCCGGTGAATCTTATCATTTAGTCGGTTTCTGGACAAAACATCCACAATATGGAAAACAATTTCAAGTGGAACGATCAGTTCCGATTAGACCGACCACTAAAGAGGGTATTAAAAAATATTTAGCATCTGGCGTCATCAAAGGGGTCGGATTAAAAACTGCAGATAAAATTGTTGAAAAGTTTGGGATCGATACACTCGATATTCTCGATAAACATCCTGAGCGCATAAAGCAGGTCGATTCGATTGGAAAAAGCAAGGCACTGACCATCACAAAAGCATGGCAAGAGCAAAAACAAGATTCAGAAATCAACATGTTTTTAAATCAGTACGGCCTCACGGGTAAGATGGCCCAACGTATCTGTAATTTATATGGAAGCGATGCGATTCGTGTGATTTCGAGCGATCCTTATCGCCTAAGTATGGAGATTTCTGGTGTTGGATTTGTTTTGGCGGATCAGCTGGCTCAAAGGATTGGGATTCCTCCAGACGATCCGGCGCGTTTCAGGGCTGCTGTCATCTATCAATTGCAGCAGGCTGAGGATCGAGGGCACTGTTTCCTTTCAAAGGAACAGCTTTCCAACGGACTTCAAGAAACTCTGAGACTTCCCGTTCAGGATGTGACAGAGCCTCTTTCAGAGGCCATCAACTATCTCGATCGCCGCTCTGCTATTCTTAAAGAGCGAGCGGAAGTATTGGGGCAGGGTGAAACAGACGTTTTTTTTACAAGAGATCTATTTCTTGCGGAAACTAATGTTGCTCATATCATCACGAGACAACTTTCTGAACGTGTCCTTATTGATCAGGGACGCGTAGAGCGGTGGCTCGCGAAGTATGTACAAGCGGCGGGTTTAGCTTTGAGTGAAGATCAAAAGGATGCTGTTAGACTTGCAGCGCGAACGAGGGTCTTCATTTTGACCGGGGGACCAGGAACTGGTAAAACGACGGCTTCAAATGCCATTATACGCCTTTTTAAAGCGATGGGAAAAGAAGTTGTGCTAGCTGCACCGACCGGACGCGCGGCGCAACGATTAAGTGAAGTCACCGGTGAAGAAGCAAAAACGATTCATCGACTTTTGGAATGGAATCCTGCCACACGCAAATTTGGCTGTGACGAGGAAAACCCGATTGAGGCAGATGTTCTCGTAGTCGATGAGTCGTCCATGATCGATATTCGTCTGATGGATGCGTTGCTTAGAGCTATTTCAGCATCGACTCATGTCGTTTTTATCGGTGACGCTGATCAGCTGCCGTCGGTGGGACCGGGCAATGTCCTTAGGGATTTTATTGACTCAAGACAGGTCCCTGTGAAGCGCCTTCAAGAGGTGTTTCGGCAGGCTGCCACATCATCAATTATCCAGACTGCGCATCAGATTAATAAAGGCTTATTACCTAACTTTGAGCATGGCGAGAGACGTGACGAGAGAAAAGATTGCTGGTTTCTAGAGATTGAAGATCCTCTGGAGATGAAAAAAAGTATTTTCAATCTTTTGGCGGATACGTTACCGCAAAAATTTGGATTAGATCCGCTGAAAGATATTCAGCTTTTGACACCCATGAATCGCGGGGTGTTGGGAACCATCCAGCTCAATCGGGAACTGCAGGCCATTTTAAATCCGGACCAAACAGGGAAGACGAAGGCAGTTG
This sequence comes from uncultured Pseudomonadota bacterium, assembly GCA_903832105.1. Classification (GTDB taxonomy): domain Bacteria; phylum Bdellovibrionota_B; class Oligoflexia; order Oligoflexales; family CAILAO01; genus CAILAO01. The sequence goes on from CAILAO010000654.1 coordinate 2,688, forward strand.
ATGAAAATGAGCGCGTGGCGTTAAGACCAGGTGATAAAGTTATCCAGTGTGTTAATAATTATGATTTGGGCATTTTTAACGGTGATATTGGTTTTGTTCGGCAGGCGGGAATTAGTGGAGGCAAGATTCAAGTGGCGTTTGGTAGTCGGCTCATCCTTTTCGATCAGGAAGAATTACAAGATTTGCACTTAGCTTATGCGATTACGATTCATAAATCTCAAGGCAGTGAGTTTCCGGCTGTTATCATTCCCGTGAGCATGCAACACTATATTATGCTTTTGAGAAACCTATTTTATACTGCATTAACACGAGCAAAAAAATTGGCTATATTTGTTGGAACTCGCAAGGCTTTGGCTTATGCGATTCGAAATGAAAGAACGCTCTTTAGACAAACGAATCTTCGCGTAAGATTAATGAAGGAATTGAGCGGTGAATATTGGGTAGATCGCGAAATTCTTGAATAGGTGATATAGAAAGTCGTGTCGCGTTGGAACGTTCAAACTCAAAAATATGTCATATTCTTATTAGTGCTTATTTTTTGGTGGCTCATTGCGGCTTTGCTGTTTCCCGTTTTTCAGGATGAAGCATATTACTTTTCCTGGGCGAACCATTTGGATTTTGGTTACTTCGATCACCCTCCTTTAGTCGCCTTTCTTTCGAAAACACGAGATTTGCTCAGTTGGATACAATATTCGGGGTATCCAGGGATGGAATTTGTAGCTGCAAGATTTGCAGGTCGCATGGGGACCATGGCGGCTGCTTTTTGCTCCATGTTACTGATAGTGGATATTGTTCGGATGTTAGGGCTGAAAGACACGGAAAGTATGAAGACCGTCCTTGTTCTATCTGGATTCAGCTTTGCTGGCTTGGCCTTTGGATTTTTGGTCACACCGGATACAAGTCTCATGGTTTGTTGGACTGCCGTTTTGCATGAAACTATCGCCGCTGTGAAAGATGAAAGAAGCATTTCGATTAAAGGTTTCTCTATTGGCAGTGTTCGATGGCTTTCTGCTGGAGTTGCGGCAGGCATCGGAATGTTAGCAAAGTACACGATGGTTCTTTTGGGGCCGGTTATTCTTATAGCTATTTGGAGGGCGAAGAGACGTATTTTTAAGGAACCGATGCTCTACGGCGGGTTTCTGTGCGCTTTTCTCGTGTTTTCCCCCAATATTCTTTGGAACGCCCGGCATGATTGGGTGACGATGAAGTTTCAGGCGAAGCACGGTTTATCTTTAGATCGTAATAAGGTTGGCATTTCAGGTGATCTCCCATCGCCGCTTCTTTTTAATAAAATTGATGACTACTGGCGTATTCGGTCTTTTACCCAGTTAGATCCTCAATTAGATTCGCAAAAAGCAAAACGCGACGAGCGAGAACCAACTGCGCTAGAGAAAAGTTTGGAACGAATCGCGGGCTTTTTAGGAGCGCAACTTGCTTTTTGGGGGGCTTTATTGGTTCCCGTAGGCGTCGTAATTTCGAACTTTCTACGTCGGAAAAAGCGGGAAGACCGGGATTCTATCTCAAAAATGTCATGGATTGGGACTTCTTGCGGGGAATTGATTCACGATGATTTTGTTAGGGCTTTGTTACAGGGGGGAGTTTGGGTTCCCATACTTTTTTTTGGTTTGATAAGCATTTTTTCGAAGGTTGAAGCAAACTGGGCCGTTATGTACTTAATTAGCGCTGCCATCTTATTAACACCTTATTTGAAGTCGAGACGGAAGTTATTAGGTGTTTGTGCAAGTATTAATGTTGTGATCTTTCTGGGAATACTTGCTCATGTATCTTGTGGAGGTCTTATTAATGTGGGATCTAAAGATCGATTGTTAAAAGAAACCCATGGATACAAAGGATTGACCCAGACTATAGCTCAGACGATTGAAAACAAGATAAACGAAATCTCAGCAAAAGGCCCGCCAGTGATTTTTACTGAAAACTATCAACTTGCTTCCATGATAAAATATTATAATCCTTCACTGAAAGCAGTGCAGTGGCCACGCGTTTCAAGACCTTCAGAATTAACGAGGAATGCGATATATCAAGATGTTCCTTATAAAGAGATCCAAGAAGAGGCAACTTTTTGGATGGTCGTAGAAAATCCTTATCCACCGAGTTTTGAGGGATGGGCTATCATTGATATGATGCAGATAAGAGATTGTGCCAGAATGAAGGTCGAACCCCTCACTTTACAGGAAGTCGAAAAAGAAGTAGTTCCCGACTGTAGAAATCCGATTCATAAATGGTTTTTGGTGAGATATAAACTTCTAACAGCGACGTGAGAAAACGATATGGATTTCTTTACATTTAAAAATGATGAAGCCTTTTGTGAAGAGGTTCCGCTAGCGAAAATAGCTGAGCTTGTCGGAACTCCGGTATATGTCTATTCTAAATCAACACTTGATCATCATTGCAGGAAACTCGCGGAAGCCTTTGCTCCGTATGCAACTCTTCCTTGTTATGCAGTGAAGGCAAATAGCAATTTAACTCTTTTGAAAATGATTTTTTCGCACGGATTTGGAGCGGATGTTGTATCTTTGGGAGAGCTTGAACGAGCGGTTAAAGCAGGAGTGGATCCTCATAAAGTGATGTACTCTGGAGTAGGAAAGGCAAAGCATGAAATTGAGCGGGCTTTAAACCTTGATATTATGGCGTTTAACGTAGAGTCTCTCGCAGAGCTGGCCATGATCGCTGCGCTTGCACGATCTTCCGGTCAATCGGCAGCTATTAGTATTAGGGTTAATCCCAATATCGATGCCAAGACAAATCCAAAAATCGCGACCGGCCTTCATTCGACAAAGTTTGGCATCGCTGAGAACGATTTGCCCGATGTTTTGGAACTGATCAAGAAGAATAAAGAGGAGCTTCGGCTTTGTGGAGTATCGTGTCATATCGGGAGTCAAATACTCGATTTGACACCTTTGAAGCAGGCAGCAGAGCGGATGGTTAATATTGCACAGGAGTTGATCAAGCAAGGATACGAAATTCAATTTATCGATATGGGGGGGGGAGTTGGAATTAAATATCTTGAACATCAAAATGCCCCTGACTTTAAAGAATATGCAAGCGTTTTTTCGAGAATGAGTTGTCTTAAAGGTATGCGATTAGTTATCGAGCCAGGTCGAATTTTGGTCGGGAACTGTGGTATTTTGCTTACTAAGATTATTTTAGAAAAGAAAACGCTTCAACGTCGTTTTGTAGTGGTCGATGCTGCTATGAATGATTTTATTAGACCTACACTTTATGGAGCTGAACACGAAATTCTTCCCGTGAGATTAGGAGGGGTAGCAGAAGGTTCGTCGCGAGCATCCTGGACGCAAGCGGATGTCGTTGGTCCAATATGCGAAACTGGCGACTTTATTGGAATTGCCAAAAGCCTTCCTTCAACTGAGGTCACGAGGTCAGGTGAGCTTCTTTTCGTGAGGGGATGTGGCGCCTACGGCTTCTCAATGGCCTCTAATTACAATTCAAGACCGCGTACTGCAGAGGTTTTGGTCGACGGGAACCATCTGATAACGATTCGAAAGAGGGAAACTCTTGAGGATTTGTGGCGTCTCGAAATTTAGGATTCTTTTTTAGACTTTTAACTTGGTTGCGAATTCAAGAAGAGTTCGAATATGAGGTGAAAGTTGCAAGACTTCGTTTGGCATTAGCACATTGGTAGGCCCGACGAGTTCTCGCTCGATGATCGCCTCGACAAGACCCACAGCGTCAACCGTTTCAGAGAGGATAAGGGCGTAAATATAATCTAGCATGTTAACCCACAGTTGCTTAAGTACAGGTAGATTGAGGGGACCGGTCTTTTCGATTAATTGCTGCAATTGTTCGGTTTCATTATATTCGGATAAGATCTTGCCGAGTTTAGATTGGGAAATACCCAGAGTTTGTTTGATTTTTTGAAGACCTTGAGCATTAAAAATGGACTTCATTTCCAGTAGTGTTGGGAAAACTTCCTTTTCCGGATCTAGCTGGAGCGGGATGAAATATCGAAGTTTATAGGCCCAAAGCAACGTGTGAATTTTGTAGAAAAGATGTCCCGGGGGAACTTCTTTGTAGTATTCGTCGTCGAAATATATAGATCTTGTTTTTCCGTCCAGGAAGATTTCTTTTCCAAGTCTCTGGAGGATGTAGGCTTTGAATCTATTCTTTTCAAATTTGTCTTTGTAATATTTAAATCCGACGCTTCCTAGGATACCCGAATTCCAGGGAACCGGTTTACGCAGTCGGTCAATTTTATGAGGCGAGGTTTGTAGTTTCTGCGCAACGAATTGCTGGGAAAATCGGTCTCTAAATAGAACGACCAAAATAGGAGCTGCTGCGAGAACGCACTTGTGAAGAGGTGTATCTAACAACCTGGGTTTCACACCTGCTGGATAACGTTCTTTTCCCGATAATGGATAATTAAATTCATCCGCATCACGCCACACTTTCCAGTGCCATTCCGAGAGTTCGTTCACATTTCCAGCGAGTAGAGCTATAGTTTGAATTGCAATATGTTTTTCCATCTCACTAGCGAACGCCTGATGGAGGACCGAGAGCGAAGTGCTCGGGTCTACTTGCGCACTCAATACAGCAGCCCTCCAATCGATAGGAGGGCTATCCTCAGAGGACTTCTCTTCAGCCGCTACTGAAAGATGTTTCAATTCCACAATATGCGCGAAGGGTGGTGCTGAAGCTGCTTTGTCTAAATTATCGAACTCACTTGCATCTGCGGAGGTCACCTGCTGTTCCTCGGCAGAGGGGGATAAAGCCTCAACATTTGGTGGCATCGACAACTCTAATTGAAGCGCGGAAGACGAACTAGAAGGGGAATGGGGAATCGGCTCTGCAGAATCGAGTTTGAATACGTGTGGAGCTAGCTCGAACGGTACATCAGTTTCCTGACCGGCGGGCAATGCAGATTCGAGATTTGCTGGTACATTCAAGTCGGCATCGGCGACTCGTAGAGAAGCAGAGGTGCCTTTACCAGAAGATTCCTGAAAAGGTGGCGAGGGAAGTTCCGTCGGCAGGAATTTTTTGGCCGTTTCTTGAAATTCTTCAGAAGTCTCTTCAGAGAAAATTGGTTTTTGATCTGATATCGGTTCGAGTTTGTCGAATGTCGTTGGGGGCGTTTCGTGGATATTTACTTGTGGTTCAGTGTCTTGCGAAAGTTCCGAAGAATCTTTCTGAGAGAAATTTAGATCCATTCCGAGACGGAAAACAGGGATCTGTTCTTGCTCATTACCAAACGATTGAGTCGTCGGGGAGTCTTGCATCGAAGCCGTTACTTCCTGCACTTCTCGCGCCGCAAATTCAACGCTGCTTGTTTGAAATAGTAGCTCATTGACAGAAATTTCCTGTGTTTCTGGCGTTGTCTGTAAATCATCTTCAACTGGCGGTTCCGCCATGAGCTGCTGAGAAGAAGCATCGTCATGGTAGAGAAGATTCAGTGGGCTAATTTCGTTTAAGGAAAAGACGTTCTGAGTATCGAGCGCCTCTTCAGGAGGAGGCTCGGGGGAGACTTTTTGAGTTGATTCTGGCTCAATTTCTGTGGCGGGCGCGGCAAGTTCGTTTTCGAGAGGAATCTTAAAAACGCCGGTATTAATAAGCGAGAGTTTTGTCTTCTTGGTAGCTGACGTTTGATACGAAACTTGTGGCAGAGAAGCGTGTTCCGTCGATGTTGTGAAGCTGTTGGACGTAGTCCAGGAAGCTCCTTCCGCCCTAGCAAGAGGCGGAAAGTCTGCAATTTCTTCGCTCGGTCTAACGGAGTTGTTCAAGATGAGATCTTCTTCTGATACGGAAGTTTCCGCGAGAGGAATTGGAGTGATAACGCTTCTCTCAACTTTTGAGGAAGATTGTTCGTTTTCAACGCTCTGGGTTTCAACTGGCGCTTCAGATGGAACTTCACATTGCGCTTTATACGAAAGGTCCTGTAGCCTGGCAATTAGAGTATCCAAATCGAGTCCAAAGGTTTTAAGAGAGCGTGGGTCCTCGGACAACCTAGGTAGGATTCCTTCCAGCAGATCACGAACATATTCTTCGGAACGTAGTTCAGCAGAAAGAATATAGAGAGGCGCCCAAATGCGAGAATCGCTAGAATCTAGCTCATAAGCGTTCTGATATAAAGAAAGCGCCTCTTCACGCATCGACTCTTCATTGAAGATCAAGATTCCGAGCTTTAAAAGAAGTTCTGAGATTATAAAAGAAGATAAATTAAGATGCTTTTTCTGTTCAAGTGCTGAGCGGAGATAGTTAACAAAAATATCCTCGTTAGATCGTTCTTCGAGAAATTTTTGTGATTCATTAAAATAGGTTTCGGGATGAGATTCAACCGTCAGGGTTTGAAGCCCTTTAAGCCACATTTTCTTTGCCCTTGAGTGATTTCCAATGAGTTCTTGGACCATAAAGGCTGTTTTATAGAGTTTAAGAATTCCGAGATCGTTTTGATATGCAAGATCGCAGAGCCTAGAAGCCAGTTGAAATTGATTATGAGTCATAGAAGTTTCTGCCAGTTGACAGAGAGTCGAAGGCAGTGTTGCCAAAGCGCAGCCATCCAGCGTAACTAGCCGTTCAATGGAAGTAAGAATGTGTTCTTCACATTCAGTGGGAATTTCGCGTTCAAGAAAACTTTCCAGGTAACATTCAAGGTGATAGGTCTCATTTTCTTTCTCCATCTCTTCTCGTGCGATGGCTGCCAGGAGTAGATGAACTTCTTCCGGATTGTTGGTGAGTTGTAAGGCCTTTTGATAAGTTTCTTTTGCATTCTGAGTGTTTCTAATTCGCACCTGATAAATTTTGCCAATGTTTTTTAGAATCTCAGCTTTTGCCTGGTCAGTTTCCGCGAGACCGAGTCGTGTTTGAAGAGCCTTTATCAGGGCGATCCAGTGACCGCTTTTCTCTATTAATGAAGAGAACTCGGAGAATTCCTCTTCTGTGTGAGAAGCTAGCATGCAGATGCGTGTAAGAGCTCTTTCTGCACCGGAAAAATCTCCTAGAGAAAGATACAGAGACTTTGCTGTTCGCGCGTGCGATGCAATCTTCTGGGGATTATCAGTTTGCTGAGACATCTGTTCATGAAATCTAGCCAGTTCGAGTTGATCATCCTGAAAAAGATCAGCAACTATTGCATTTTCAATTGGCGGATTTTCGTTTCGTTCTAGGAGCTTGGAAACGAAATACTTCAAAAGCCGAGGATTTGAGCCATGCTGTAGCACCTCAATGGCTTCTTTGAGAAGGTCTGTTTTTTCAGTGGTAAGTTCGTACAAAAATCGAAAGTTTCTATCTAAAATTGAGAACCTGTTCATGTCTGTGCATGCGAGGAGAAGTCTATTACAGTACCTGATCCAATGAATTTTTTGTTCTACGGAAAGGCTTTGTTTGAGAACAAGTTCAAGAAGGTTTCCGAGACTGTCAACATCGTCGATTGATCGATAAAATTCAAATCTCTTGCGTACTAATTCTTCTTGGTCTTTGTCCAGGTAATATAGTTCGAGAATAACATTGTCTTTCTTTGATTCTGAAATTGATTCGGACAATGATAAAAGGCTTTCAGCGAGGTTCTGCCTTCCATCGGAAGGCTCCCTCTTAACTCTATTTTTGATTAATTCAGCAATGAGAGAGAATTCCTTTTCTTGAGCGAGATCTTCTAAAAGGATTTTGAAATTCGCGGTATCGATGTTCCCCTCGTTGATACATGCTATTAGGTGGCTTATGGCTTGTTTGCGATTTGCTAGCTTTTCCCTAGAAATCATGGAGAGCATCTTGTGTGCCTCAGCCTTATGCTCGCCAGAGGGATATTTTGGTAATGATTCTTTCGCCTTAAGATAGAAAATCTGCCAATCAAAGTGGGAATCGTTCCAGGAGAATAAAAGTTCGAAATCTTTTGGAGTTAAGAAAATATACTTTACGTACTTAACGAATAAATCGAATGCGCGATCCTTATCATTTAATGTAAACGCGCTTATAGATATGATCTCGTCAAAAGTTGCACGCAATGTC
>CAILAO010000655.1 GCA_903832105.1 uncultured Pseudomonadota bacterium
GTATTCTCTCCATACATAAAAAGAACCAGATGCTAAAACGTACTGTAATAGCTTTCCTGATGCCGTTGAAGCGATGGTTGCTGTGATCGCTGCTGCATCATCATAACAGCCATCTCCTGGCGTTCCGCAAATATCAACTGCCCTCGTAATAATGCCGTTTCTTGGAAGAAGCTTCCAAGAAGTTCCATCACTTACAATTTCTGAAACACCATACTGTTCATGGAAATACACTGATCTATTCAATCCATTGATATTATCTGTACCATTAGGAGTTACCGTCACTATTCCTGTTCCATCTCTTTCTACAGTTATTTTAAAACCAGATCCCGCTGATGCCGCCGTTGGAAGTGAGAGAGTCGTAGCATTTGTAACTAAAAACAATGTCCCATTATCTGATGTCGTTATAGTATAATTTGCTGACTTTGATGAAACAATAGTCCCACCAGATGGAGCAGCGCTGGTCCACGTTGTGCCATTTGATGTGAGTACATTTCCACTCGTACTTGGAGCAACTGTCTGCAAAGCATTCGTCCCATTGCCTAAAAGGACATTGTTAGCGGTAAGTGATGTTGCTCCTGTACCACCTTTTGATACAGGAAGAGTATTCGCCACCTCACTTCCGTCAAGCTCGATGCTAGTCCCAAGCTTCGTCACGTTCAAAGAAAGTGCCGCATCATCTACTTTTCCTGCGGTCGAAATGGTTGCGAGCATACTATCAGCAAATGTGCCTGTGGTAATTTTTGATGCGTCGAGATTTGGAATATCTACCGCTGCAAGATCATAGGTACAAATCACTTTTGAGCCATCTGTCTTGCAAAATTTTGCATTGGTGAGAGTCCCTACTTTCGGGTCCGATTCTACTGTAAGCCCACCGTCTGCGACGCATGATAAGTTAGTGCCATCTGATTTCAAAACTTGTCCTGCCGCGCAAGTGGGAGGATCAGATTTGGCAAACGCTTTGACGTTTGGATCTGATTCTGATGTGAGATATGATCCTGAAGCTTGTTTAGTTGCGAGGCCATCGCTCAGTGCTTTTTCGGTGACTGCAAGAGATGGGGATGATCCATTGTATAAGTTAGAAAGTTGCACGGCGCCTTTTTGCGTAGTTGAAGCATCTTGAATGCTGATCGAAGGTGTCGTTCCTTCTGAACTAGCAAGAGGTGATAAAGCTGTCACACTTGTTACCGTCCCGCCCCCAAAGGTTCCTACTGACACAGGAAGCCATTTTTCTCCATCCCACGACAAAACATCATTTGGTACCGGCACTCCGGCAGAAACATCGCGGCCTTGGAGTTTATCGACGTTTACAATAGAAAGTTTGCCATTTGCATTATAACCAACCGAAGTCCCATCCACAGGAGTGCGAAAAGCGTAAGGGACTGCTGAAAATTTTTGGCGCGGATATATCGTTGATACGCCGTTCTTGGTCGCGGTGATTTCAACGTAGGCAGGGCTGGTGCCGTTTACGGGGAAAATAAGATTAATGTCTGCAATGGAGAGATTGAGATCAAGCTGAAACAACCCTTCATTAAGCTCTACAGCGTCAAATGAAAGAGGAGCCGTGAGGGCGCTGCCCCCTGTCGAAACGTCATAAAAAGAAACCAAAAGGTCAACAGGACCTTCAACAGGCGCTCCCACATCACTTGTGAGGCGTCCACCGTATGAAAGTTCATAGGGAGAAGCAAAGAGCGAAGACGTACTCATTAAAACGACGATGCCGAGAATGAGTGTGATCACATTAATCAGGTAAAGTTTTTTTGATCTCATGGGGTTATCTCCTGTATTACGATAACTATCTAAAAATATGAAACATTTTAAAAACACTCTTTTTTCACATATTCTTTAGATTCGGAAGGATTTTAGAATTTCTTTAGTTAATTTTATCGAGATGATAAAATGTATTATAGAAACAATAGGTTACGGAGACGAATTAAGTTCGATTTAGATCGACTATATTTTAACCAGCTGAAAATAATAAGCGATATCGTCCCGTCTTAATTATCAAGCGATATCGTCTCCTTTAGCCTAATCTCTTCTGATCAATCAACAAGTTAAAGATCAGGGGGATATGTGGCAGGAGGAGGCATTTTTATGTCGAAGAATGAAGCAGTGACTCTCAGGATATTGGAAGACTTTAGAACAGGTCTGATTAGTCGTAAAGAGGCAAGCAACCTTTTGGGCTGTAGCGAACGAGCCGTAACACGGCGAGTGAGAAAGATTCGTCTAAAAGGCACAATTGGGATCAAGCATGGAAACTATCAAAGGCCAGCGATAAACCGCATTGATGATGGTAAAAGAAAACAGATGCTACTCTTGGCAAAAGAAACCTACTTTGACTTCAACATGGTTCACTGTCTTGAGAAACTAAAAGAGCGTCATGCTTTGTCAGTTAGCTATGCGACCTTTCATGGCTGGTGTCGAAGAGAGGGTGTTGGAAAGCACAGGCGTCGACGGACTAGCAAAGCGCGTGTGTGCCGCGAGAGGATGTCCTGCGAAGGCTTGTTGCTGCAAATGGATGGGTCTCATCATAAATGGAACGGCAAAGACGAATGGTGCCTCATTGCGATGATTGATGATGCAACGAGTGAGATTCCTGCCGGTAAGTTTTTGGAGAGCGAAACGACGATTGGCTGCATGAAGGTACTACGTGCTGTGATCGAGGCCAAAGGGGTGCCTCAGATGATCTACACTGACAAAGCAGGTTGGGCTGGAGGTGGAGAAAAGAGGCGCGGATTTAGTCAATTCGTGCGTGCCTGCGGCGAGCTGGGAATTCGTGTTATCACCACCAGCTCAGCGGAATCCAAAGGCCGGATTGAACGCGCGTGGCGTACCACACAAGACCGCTTGATACCTGAGCTCAGACTCGCAGGTATCTCGTCAATGCTTGACGCTAATCGCTACCTAGAGCAAGTTTACCTTCCCAAATACTGGCATGTTAACAATACCGTTGCGGCACGTGATGAAACCTCGCGCTATCGTCCGCTCAAGGCTCACGAGGATCTCGACGAGATATTTTGCATCAAACATACCCAAACCA
>CAILAO010000656.1 GCA_903832105.1 uncultured Pseudomonadota bacterium
AAGCCGTCCTCTGCTTAAAAGAACGGCGGCAACAACCAAGGAAAGAGTCCACGAGCTAGTTAAACACCGAGTCATTAGGGTCAATAAAAGGATGGTACTGACAAATAACAGCTGGTTGAGGCGAAATAGTCTCGGAAGGACGAACGTTCCTAAATGGCAACCGAATGCCGAATAAATTAGTAAGAAGGGACGAGAGAGGCAATTTGTGCGAAAGTCATAGCCTTCCTGAAAGAATTGTTGATCGTTCGTATTAATCATGGATTTTGCATGAGGAAGGTTGCCCTTTGACAGGTTACTAATAGTGCAACTAGATAATTTCATGAACAATTCTGATTCAATAACGGCGGTGACGATTGAACGCTCACTCAGGGGGAAGCGTCTTAGTTGCAGGGTTGTTAAACGAGCCAGGATAGTGATCAAGAGGATCGTAAAAAGTGCAATTTTTAGTTTCGAAATTCCTCTGGTTCCCACAGCTAGATGTCTTTCTTTTTCTAGTTATTTCATTGCGTTAAAACAAATGCAATATTGATATCTTCATAATATCTACAGTCTTGTTCCTGATGATATTATAAATGGAGTTTGTCCTAATGTTCCCAAAATATTTAAGTGAAAACAAGCGGATATTTAATTTTATTAAAATATTTTATCGTTTTTTTTTTATTTGTTTGATAGATATTGACAAAATCATATTCCTTTAATAAGAAGGGACCATAAAGTTGTTGAAGTTGTTGATTTTGCGCTGTTCACCCTCAAAGCTTTGATGAAGTTGATATTGGTAGAGATGTACTGAGTTATGCACGGTTAATGTTGTTGTTTTTTTTAATGGAAGTTATAAAAAACATAAAATCGTGCATTTAAGTTTTAGAAAAATATTTTGGTTGTTTTAAAGACAATGGAGGAACGAGATGGGAACTGTTCAACTGCGACCGGGCGACACTTTAAATATTATTTTTTCGTCGGTTCAAGAGACCCCTCTGGGTATGAAAGAGGTCGAAACGAGTTTCCCGTTTACTTATGACGAATTGCTCGCGAAATTACGTACAAAAGGACGCGCTGGTAAATCGAGACGCTCTGGAACGAACGGTGCACGATTTAGCCGAGTCGTCGCTTTAGCGACTAATGCTCTTCGCAAAGGTAAATGGTCTACTGGTGCGGATATTGATCGTGATGAAGTCTTTGATAAACTCATGAAGAGATTCAAAGAGCTTGATGCTCCCGAGTATGCCAACATTACAAGCAACGCCAAGGAATCTCTTCTTACTCTTTACAAGAACAACAGGCTCTTGAAGACCAATCAGAGAAAAGACCTAAAAGATGCGCTTGATGCCATCGGTGTTGTAGAGTAGCTCCCAGAGGATATATTAACGATATCAGGACCCAGGTTGCCGCGTTAATAAACGTCAAGCATCTTGGGTTTTTCATTTTCAAGACGTTGCTTTCAAGAAAAATTTTTCAGAGGACACGATATCCATTCCACGCTATATTAATGAATGGTCTAGGCTGATCATTAAAAATTAAAGTTTTGGAAGGGAAGTCGTGTCATCCTTTAGCGTCCGTTTTCATATTTTACTTTTAGTAACGATTTTCCTGCTTGCGATTGGGATGATTACGGATAGTTTCTTGGACCAATACAAGAGAAACCTCCATGAGGCAAGGGAGGCGTACATCTCTGCACTTACCATAACCAAATCGCAGTTAAGCTCTCTTCTTCGAGAGTCTGCTGGTGATGTGGTCCTAAGCCAAAACCTTGCATGGGGTTTGCAATATTCCGTCAAAAGAGCCTTCGAGGGTCATCTTCGTAAAGGAGAAATGGATCAAATTCAATTATTTGATCAGCGGTGTGAAGAAATAGCCAGAGCTGGGGTTGGAAAGTTTCCTCCCGCTTCATGTTCTTTTCAAGAGTTCACCGCAAAAAAGAAAGAGTTTTTCTTTTGGCAACATAGTGATTATCCCGTTCTTGGGTTGGCGATGAATATTTCGAAGGAAGATAAAGCAAATTATTATCTCGTTGGCTTTGTGAGACTCGGAGAAAATTGGATTGCATTACATAAAACACTCAAAAGTTTATCCACCGATCTTGATTTATCCATCAAGTCTGACAGTGACTTTTTGGATGACCAAGTGAGGCATTCAGCACTTTTTTCCGACGGATTTGATAAGGAAGGTCGGGCCTCCGCCATTTTAGCGGTCAATAATAAGTTCTTTAATCACTTCTCTGTTCGGCAATTTGTTAGTACCAGTAAGGTAAAATACCCAATATTTCAGATTTTTGTTTGGTTGGCGTTTTTGTTCGGATTATTAACATGGGCACAGTTTAGGGTTCGATGGAGCGTTGTTTATGAAGCCTTAGAGCAGTTTTTGACATGGTGTGAAAGTCTCACACCGCTTTCAAAACAAAAAAACAGCGATGCTAAGATTCAAGAGCGGAAACTGATAGCTATTCAATTGTCTTTTGAATCAGCTAAACATTATATTACGAACGCACTTCAAACAAAAAACGACATGGTGCGAGCGATAACGG
>CAILAO010000657.1 GCA_903832105.1 uncultured Pseudomonadota bacterium
GTATTCTCTCCATACATAAAAAGAACCAGATGCTAAAACGTACTGTAATAGCTTTCCTGATGCCGTTGAAGCGATGGTTGCTGTGATCGCTGCTGCATCATCATAACAGCCATCTCCTGGCGTTCCGCAAATATCAACTGCACGAGTTATGATTCCTTTCCGAGGTATATATCTCCAAGAACTTCCATCACTTATAAATTCTACCATTCCATATTGTTCATGAAGATATACAGATCTATTAAGACCATCAATATTATCTGTTCCATTCGGAGAAACGGTTACGATACTAGTTCCATCTCTTTCTACTGTTATTTTAAACCCGGATCCCGCTGATGCTGCCGTTGGCAATGAGAGAGTCGTAGCATTTGTAACTAAAAACAATGTTCCGTTATCTGATGTCGTAACTGTATAGGCCGACGATTTTGAGGAAACTGTCGTACTTCCACCCGCAGGTGCCGCCCATTTTACCCCCGCAGTTTGAGCAGAATCTGCTGTTAAAACCTGTCCATCTGTCCCTACTGCGATTCTTATATTATTCGTGCTATCTCTTGAAACGATATCTCCCTTAGTCGTAAGAGGAGAAATCGCATTAAACGCGGTTGTTGCCGTCGTCTGCCCCGTACCGCCTTGCCCAATCGAAAGGGCTGTTGTGAGACCAGAAAGTGACGTAATATCGGAATTCGCCCCTTTAGCAGCTTTTGTCCCGTCATTGCCGTCGAGTTTTTGAATTGCAGCTAAAATTGAATCGCTTGAAGATACCGATCCTGCTCCTGACGTATATCCCGTGAGGACCTTTCCTATGACTGCGCTATTTGCAACCGTAATCGCGCCAGATGAAACCAGTGTTGCATCGCCGGACATACTTGCCATCGAAACAATGGCTCCATTGCTGATAGGAATTTGACCTGTAGATCCTGGTCCCGTCGATGAAATGCCTGATGTGCCATTACCTAATAAAATAGCGCCAGAAGTTAATGTTGATTGACCTGTACCCCCCTTATTAACTGCAAGAGTCGTAATAGCGTCTTGTTTGCCGTTCCACGTCGTTTTCTCAGCGTCGGTTGCAAAACGATGCGTAGAATCTTCCGTAATACTTATTGAAGGCGTCGTTGTGCCGTTTGACACGGATACTACGCCCGAGCCAGAAACATTAGTCACAGATCCACCGCTATTTGCATCGCTTGAACACGTCCAATTTGTGCCAACCATCTTTAGAATTTGTGTATCGGCGCAGGCTTGAATCTTTGCAGGTTGCACAGCTCCAGTATTAATCTGTGCAGCGTCTACTGCAAGATTTGCGATTTTCGCGGTTGTGACCGCATTACTCGCTAGTTCAGTAGCAGAAATACCTCCTGCTGCCACGGAGATCGTTCCTGATCCGGTGATAGGTCCACCTGTGAGGCCCGTTCCTGATGCGACTGACGTCACCGTACCAACTCCTCCTGCGGTTCCTGGAGCCCAGGCCGAACCATTCCATTTTAAAATATCGCCGTTATTTGGAGATGAATTTGAAACTGAGTTTCCTTGAATCTTCGTAACAACCGTGCTTCCAACAGCGCCCGTCACATCACCCGAAAGATTTGGAATATGTGAAGCGTTGATGGTTGAAGGAGATGTTGAAGTATTAATTGTTTGAATGATGTTGGTGCCTGCCGTATCAGTTACGAGCATGGTTAGTTTTCCATCAGAATTGTAACCTACGGTAGAATTATCCACGGGCACCTTGAGTGCGAAGGGAATTACAGAGAACACTTGTCTTGGATAGACTTGATCATGGACCGTATCCCTAATTTGAATGTATGTAGGAGTAGATGAAGAGTCAGAAAACACCGTATGGAAATTTGCAGCTGTAAGCTGAATGCTTATCGCAAAAACCCCTTCATCAAGCGAGACATTGGTGAATTCTGGCACCGTGACGGCGACCTCATCAGCCCCAGCTTCACTTCGGAAAAACTTAACTTCTATATTTATTGGCCCCTCGATCGGAGCCCCGGCCACAGTTGTCATACGACCGCTATAGTAAAGCTCATAAGGAACCCCATACGCTCCTGATGAAAGAAAAAGCGTAAATAAAATAAGAAACGCCTTCATTGTCAATGTTGCTGCTTTGATACCCGTTTTCATTATGTCTATCCTCCTCGTTAATAAAAATATCAGTGGGTTGAAAAAGCCACTGCGTTGAGACACACGTTTCCATTACACTTCTTTGGTGATGCTGATGGGCCTGTCTTATCATCGGCACAGGCCCAAGCTGTTCCTGACATTTTTGGAATTTTGCCATCTGCGCACGGAGCAATCTTAGAAAATGTTACATTTGCGTCTGCAAGTTTTGCGGTCGTCACTGCGCCATCATTAATTTTTGTGGTTGTGACAACATTGGCAGAAAGTCCTAGAGGCTCATAAACTCCAGTATGGTTATGCGATGCGTCAGATTTGAGGGCAAGCGCGTCATAAACGGCGTTTTGGCTTGCTGCCACATCGAGCACGCCGTTTGTAATCGAATCTGCAACTGCTGCTGATTTGGCACGGGCAGCCGTGAAATAAAGATTTGTGCTGCCTTCTGTTGCTGCATCTGAATTTAGTGTCTGCCATGTTTTATCACCACGATAATATTGTGCTGCAACTCCCGCAGCAATCGAAGATTGTTTACTGTCTAACTGAGTTTGTATGGCTGAGGTTACACCGTCAAGATAGCCAAATTCAGTATTACTGACGGCTCCTGAGCCGATCTTTGCAGCATCAACGCCCGAGGCTATTTTTACGTTTGTAACATTTGCATCTGTAATTTTCACGGTGGTTACTGCGTTATCAGATAATTGCGCCGTACCAACTCCGCTGTTTGCGATTGAGATGGTGCCTGTGCTTGTTATTGGTCCACCCGTTAAACCAGTTCCAGTATCAACCTGAGACATCGTACCGCCTGATACTGAAGTCCAGCTCAATACGCCGCTTCCATCTGTTTTTAGCACTTGTCCGCTGGTTCCATCGGCTGACGGAAGAACCCAAACCTTACTTGCAGTAATCGCGTCTGGGGCTTTGAAACCAATATACTCAGATCCGTTTGCTGCTAATTCATTAAACCTTATCTCGCTCGTATTTCCTGCCGCTGTATTATATGGACTTAACACGAGGGCATTTTGCTTTGCAGTCGATAAACCTCCAGTAACAATATCAGAAGATGAGTTGATCGTTGCTTGTTTGGCATTGATTTGTGTTTGAATGGCTGACGTTACACCGTCAAGATATCCAAACTCGGTATTACTGACGTCTCCTGAGCCGATTTTTGCAGCATCGACGCCAGAAGCTATTTTTACATTGGTAACATTGGAATCAGTAATTTTCACAGTGGTTACGGCGTTATCAGCTATTTGCGAGGTACCAACGCCGCTGTTTGCGATTGAGATGGTGCCTGTGTTTGTTATTGGTCCACCTGTTAAACCAGTTCCAGTATCAACCTGAGTTATCGTACCGCCCGAAACTGATTCTGTTGCACAAGTCCAATTAAGACCGACCATCTTAAGAATCTCATTATTTGCACAAGGTGCGATTTTTGAAAGTGTAATTGCGCTTGATGCTATTTTATTACTGGTTACGGCTGAATTTGCTATGACCGTTGATCCTTGATTTCCAGTAACTTCTCCTGAAAGAGCGCCCGTAAATGATGCAGCAGATCCTGAAACATTTCCCGCGACATTTCCCGTTAAATTAGCTGTAATGGTGCCTGCCGTGAAGTTTCCTGATCCATCACGCTTAACTATTGTGGATGGCGAATTTAGATTTGTGCCAGCGTTTGCTGCGCCAACTCCAGACTGTGCGTTTGCAGAAAGTCTTGCATCATCGATTGTTCCTGATGAGATGTTAGTAGCGTTTTGATAATAGCTGGGAAGCTGGCCGCCAAGTTTTTCTGCATTGTCAACCACCCCGTTTTGATCGATGTCATAAGAAGCTTTTGTCATATCTCCAGATCCAGAAGGAGAACCCCACGAAAGATTTCCTAGGGCATCGGTCTTTAAAAAAGACCCGGCGCTTGGCGTAGGAGGAAGCGTGTAGGTCACACTTTCATCCATCGAACCTGCGGCTTTTAAAGTCGCAGTGTTCGCAGAATTTCCTGAGTTGAGAATGAGGCTTTGAAGCTGGCCGACTTTTAATTTTCCATCAGAAGTGTAGACAAGAGATTTTTCATCGGTCGGGATCTTGAGTGCAAATGGGACCGCAGAGAATTTTTGTCTTGGAAAAATAACCGGCGCTACCTCACTCACGTTAGAGACTTCAATCCAAGCGTCAAAATTACTTGCAAAAATTCTGTGAAAATCACTCGCTGTGATCTTTTGCAAATCTATGGTCAATTGAAAGACGCCTTCAGAAAGAGGCACATTCGTAAAAAGAACAGGTTCGATAAGAAGTCCCTGCCCTCCGCTTGGCTCATGATAAAACTGCACTTCTAGATTAACGGGACCTTGAACAGGAGAGCCGTCTGCCGACGTAATCCTGCCGCCATAGGTAAGGTCATAGGAGGTTGCAAATAAAGAGAAAGACCATAGAAGCAATAAAGCAGCCAGCGCTGCCGCGAGCTTCACAGATATCATTTTATTTAGGTCCCTCATCTTATCTCTCCTTATGTCTTCATCATCTCTTTTTATTGGTCTATAATCGCCTGCATCCCCGTCACGATAATTGAGCCATCTTTAGACACCATTTTTTTCCCTTTGGTTACGTTGAGCCATCCTTCAAAACGGTTTCCGTTAGCAGTACTAGAAACTTGCCTTTTAGATGAACGAAAACCCATGAAGGAGGGTTCAAACATGTCAAAATCTTTTACCCAAACTTTCGTCTGCGAAAAAACCGGATAGTCTGGACGATTGACGTGAATCATAATGTCGTTTTCCCCGTAAGAAAATGCTCTTCGAACATCTGGGTCAAACGGGTAAAAAGTTAGCATCAAGTCTTTTTCCGAAAAGTGTGACGGTAAAAGACGAAATCCCTCAAAAAGCCCAAGCATCAGTGTTTGCCCTTGGACAAGAGAAAGTCCTGTCGTTTCGTTTTCAACTGAAAAACTATCAGCTCCTGAAGCCGTATTTAAATCTAGTTGAAATGTGATAAGGCTCCTAGTGTTACCGCTTAATCCCAGTGACATAAATTTGCTAACTTCGTTTTATTCCTAATGGCACCCATGGCCGGAATTGATACACGCGACAAGCCAAGATTCGGTTTTCCGATAACCTTGTCATGTGTCTTTCGGCAAAACCTA
>CAILAO010000658.1 GCA_903832105.1 uncultured Pseudomonadota bacterium
ACAACAAAAGCCCGGTGAGCACTTAAATTATATCTTTCAAAACATCTGGTTAAACTATGTCTCATAGATTGTCTTGCTTTACTTTGACTCATAGAATAGAAGAGAGTTTTGGCCAAGAAGCAGTAGAAAAATGCTAAAACTTATTTAGTGAGATCATGATGTTATCCAAAGAAACATCTAACGATAAAAGTTCTCCTCAGATAATTCCAAATGGTGATGATTTGGCGACCATGACTCCAATGCTTAAACAGTACTATGAAATAAAAAGCCGATGTCAAGATGCTGTCTTATTTTTTCGAATGGGCGATTTTTATGAAATGTTTGGAGCGGACGCTGAAGAAGTAGCTCCGAAACTCGATATCGTTCTTACGAGTAGAGAGCGAGGGGACAAAAATAAAATTCCCTTTTGTGGTGTTCCTCACCATAGTGCGAGAAATTATTGGATCAAGCTTTTAAAACTCGGATATAAAGTTGCAATTGCAGATCAGATGGAAAATCCCGAGGAAGCTAAAGGTCTTGTCATGCGAGATATCTCGCGTATTTTAACGCCGGGTTCCGTAGATGAACTGGAAGGTCTTGAACATGATGAGCCAAATTTTATTGCTGCGTTTTACGAAGATCCAAAGACTAGAAGCGCCCTATTTACAGTTGCGGATGTTTCTACAGGTGAGCTTCGACTCGGAATTCTTGGGGATGAACACGATCTACTTAAAGTTGTGGAACATTTTAAACCAAAAGAACTCCTTGCGAGAGGATTTTTTTGTGAAGCTCTTAAAAACATACTCTCTCCCTATTTAAATCAAAATAATCTGCTTGTTACGGTTCTTCCCGAGGGAATTCTTCGAGATGACAAGGGTCAGGAGTCGTTGTTATTGGAATTTTTGAAGAAGCCCGATTTAAAAGAAGAGCCATGTGGTGCAATCCCGGGTGGAGAAGTTATCATTGCAGCGATGTTCACCTATTTTGTTGAGTTGAAAAAGAAGCACAACCATTTTTTAACAGTGAGGCCTCTTTTTGAACCAGATACAATGGTGTTAAATGCGACCGTTTTGAGAGACTTGGAAATTTTTGAAACTGTCAGGAGGAGAGAGGCGGAGGGCAGTCTCTTTAGGGAAATTAACGCAACGCTTTCTCCCATGGGGGCAAGACTTTTGCGCTATTCTTTGGCGCATCCTTTTATTAACCGATCCTCCATTGAGGAGAGACATAAGCTCATAGAAGAGATTCTTTCTTTTGGTGAATCTTTTTTGGTTGAGCTTCGTTCCTCGCTAAAAAGCACACCTGACCTTCAACGGCTGTTAACCCGTTTACAAACGAAATCAATACATCCTGTGGAACTTGGCTTGGTCAGGCAGACGTTGGTTAAGGTTGGCGTTGTTCTGACGGGAATGCAAAAGGGCTCAGTGACATGCGATAAACTTAGTAAAATATTAGATGCACTTCATCTTTATAGAAAACCTTTGGAACTTCTGGAAAAAGCGCTTATCGACGGACCACTTGAAATTGGGAATGGGAGTGATGTTTTCAAACCTGGTTTTGATGATCATCTGGATCAAAAATTAGAGCTTTCTCGATCTGGAGAAGAGAAAGTGGCATGCTATGAACAAAAACTTAAAGAAGAAGCTGGAATCAGTAGTCTTAAAGTAAGAAACCACAAAACATTCGGAATGCTTATCGAAGTAACGAAAACAAATCTTAACAAAGTGCCGGCGAGTTTTATAAGACGACAGACCATGGTCAATGGGGAACGCTTTGTCACGATTGAGCTCAAAGAGCTTGGCGATTTGCTTCTCACGGCTAGAGGTGATGCGATCCAATATGAGTTGGAATTGTATCAGGAGTTGTTGGATAAAATTGGTGAATTTGTAAGCGATATGAGATTAATTGCAGATGCTATAGCGAAACTCGATCTTATCCAAGGATTGGCGTGGGTTGCTTTAAGACAAGATTACTGTAAACCATCGCTTTCTGAAGGCGAGGTTGTGGAGTTAAAAGGTTCAAGACATCCAGTTGTTGAAAAATTTGTAGGACGCCACTCATTTGTTGCAAACAACGTAAAACTTGAACATTCGTCGAAACATCTCCTTGTTACCGGCCCAAACATGGCCGGGAAATCAACTATTATGAGACAGATCGCGATTTCCGCGATCCTTTGTCAAATTGGCTCTTTTGTGCCCGCTAAGGGTGCGAAGCTTCCCATTTTTGATAGAATTTTTACCCGCGTTGGGGCGAGTGATGATTTGTCGAGAGGACAGTCAACCTTTATGGTCGAAATGGCTGAGGCGGCGCAGATTTTAAGACAAGCTACCGAGAGAAGCCTCGTCATTTTAGATGAGGTTGGTCGAGGAACTTCTACTCAAGACGGACTGGCAATCGCGTCGGCTATTTTAGAAGATCTCGCCCTTAGAGTCCGGTGTTTCTCGCTTTTTGCAACGCATTATCACGAGATTGTTCCGTTAGCAGAAACTTTTCCTAGTGTTCGCGTCGTAAAAACGGAGGTGTTAGAGAAGGAAAACACCATTGTTTTTACGCACAGACTCATAGGGGGAGCGAGTGGAAGCTCCTATGGGCTTGAGGTGGCAAAAATTGCAGGTATTCCAGAGAAAGTTCTAGAAAGAGCGCGAACGTTCCTTGAATATAATCGGACTCATGAGGCGGAATCGGAAAGGCCAGTTTGCCGTGGAGTCATAGAAAAAAGTGGGAAAGAACCGACAGACCCCCTTCCATTAGAAGTAAAGGGAATGTCCTTAGAATTGCGGAAAAATCCCGAAATTTCCTCTCAAAACATTCAATTATTTCAAGAAATTGCGCAGAAAATTATGGAACTAAAAATCCATAGGATGACACCGCTTCAGGCTTTGAATTTTCTTGATGAACTAAAAAGTAGGTTGCAGAATCCTCAACAACCAACACTTTTTTCTTAATACATAACAGGGTGTGTACTCAATTTAAAATCGTAGACATCAACTTCTACTTACTCTTGATGCATAAACGTGATCTTTTCTCTAAAGCCTTAGCTTTTTCGCCGAAATCTTCAGCTAATTCACGACAAAGTCAGCTGGCTAAGCTAAAGTCTCTCCGAGAGAGATCATGATTAGGCAACAAGATGACGTCAAAGACTAAGTCTAAGCGCTAGAAGGGTTTCCGGCTAATTGAGTACACGTCCTAGTGCCGGTGTTTATGATGAATATCGGGGTAGTGTCCGTGGGCATGTTTTAAAAGTACATGTTTGTGGCGATGAGTATGAAGATGACCTCCAGATGTGTGTTCATGAGTGTGGTTGTGGTGGGCGTCATTATGGGAGTGTTCATGTTCATGCTCTATAGAGTCGTGAACATGAGTATGAACATGCCTTTCAAAAAACAAGATTAGCACCGAAAAGATCATTAAAATCGCCCCGACAAAAAATCGACTGTTAAGAAATTCAAAGAAAATAAGGTAGGAGAATAGAGTTCCAAAAAATGGGTTTAGTGAAAAAATAATTTGCGAACGGGCCGCACCCAATTGGCGCGCCGAGGTGATATACAGCAGAATACTTAGTCCATAAAGGATGCCACCGGCTAATAGTGCAACGGCAATCATAAACGAGAATGGGGGGAGTTGGTTCAGTAAAAAAGCGAGAATAAGGTTAATGATTCCAGCTACTGCACCTTTAACAATCGTGTTTGTTGCTGGTGATATGCCCTCTGTGGAGGCCGTCAAGTTGTTATCAAGGGCCCATGAAAGGCAAGCGATAGCGATGAAAATTCCACCAAAATTTAGACTAAAATCATCGTTAATCACTAACAATACGCCAGCAATAAGAGTGGTAATTGACGAAAAAATGACCTTTTTAGAGCAATGTTCGCGAAAAAAAACCCATGCGATGAAAGTTGTTGCGACGGCTTCGAGATTAAGCAGAAGAGAAGCGCTTGTAGCGCTCATAAGTTTAATGCCGAACAAAAAGCTTATTGGCCCCAAGATTCCTCCAAAAAAAGAGGATCCCAAAAGACGAAAAACATCCGCCCTTTCCCGAGATACATGAGAAAGCTCCCGAGAAAACCCCTTGGCCGAAAAGGGTAAAAGAATTAAAGCGGCACCAAAATAGAAAACAGAAGCAAGAAAAACCGGATCAAACTTTTCGAGAAGAACCTTGCTAATTGGGGTCGAAAGACTAAATAAGAATGCGGATAGAAATGCCAAAAGAAAGTACTTTCGATGAGAAGGTGACCTGGAATTACTGTAGGATTTGAGACACATTTGAGAAGCTATCCGCATGACAACATTTTTGGTACATTGCTTTTCTATCAAAGCCAGAATACGATATTCTTGAATACGCAGAAAGAATTAAAGTTTTTTCTGAGGGAATCGAGGTTAAAGGGCGATTTTTATTATGGTAATTCATTGTAGTTCGTTTAAAGATATCACGGAAAAATACCGGGCCATTTTTTTTGACGCTTATGGTGTATTGAAGTCGTCCGATAAGGTTTTTAATGGGGTTTATGCTCTTCTAAGTCATTTAAAAAAATCGGGAAAACCTTTCTTTATTATCAGCAATGACGCGTCCGAATCACCCAAAAAAATTGCTGAGAGATATTTTTCAAAAGAACATGGCGAAGTCATTTCGGAATCGAACATTGTTACTTCTGGGATGCTTGCTTTGAAGTACTTAAAACAACACTGTCAGGGGAAAAATGTAGCTTACTTGGGACCGGAAGATTCGGCGTATTACATTGAAGAGGCGGGAAATATCTGTCGTCCAATAGGCAGAGTGGACGATTTGGGATGGCCCGATGTCGTGATGTACTTGGACGATACAGGTTATGACTGGCAACAGAGTCTTAATCGGCTCACAAACCTTATCAGAAAGAAGAAAAATCTTGTTCTCCTTTCTCCTAATCCCGATTTAGTATATCCGGTAAAAGAAGGTGTCAACATCGCTACGGGGGCGTTGGCCCGAATGATTGAGTTGACAGGAAAAGTCCCTTTTATCTATTTCGGAAAGCCAAACATTCGTATTTTCGATTATACTTACGCTCTTGCCCAAAAAGACGTTAAAGATTTAAAGAGAAGTGAAGTGTTGATGGTGGGAGATACTTTGGCGACCGACATTGCGGGAGCCAAGGCTGCGGGAATGCACGCACTTCTCGTCTTTACCGGAAACACTACAGAAGAAAATTATGAAGATGAAGCAAAAGAGGCGGGCATCCTGCCGGATTACTTTTCAAAGTCAGTGCTAACCTAAAAAATAAAAGGTTCGAGCTTCTTTCTCTTTTCTCTTAGAAGACGGACTTCTTCCTCAGGTAAGAAACTAAGCTCTTGAAGAAGCTCTGCATGAAAGAGAATTTTGGCAACATGCTCGATTCTTTCCATTCCGTTATAAGCTTCTTCAATAGTTTCTCCCCAGCTCAGTGCACCGTGCCTTGAAAGAATTAGAGCGCGGTTTTTTGGAAGAAAACTGGAAATTTGATTTGCAAGTTTTTTGGTTCCCGGCATTGCATAGGAGACGATTGGAATGGTTCCGAGGGCAAGAATGGTTTCAGGTAACACATCGCTAGGAAGTTCAAGCTGATCTGGATGAGCAATGGTCCACGAAATAGCAAAAGGCGGGTGAGCGTGAATCACAAACCTGGCGTTGGCGGAGTGTTGATAGACCGAAAGATGCATTCGAAATTCGCTTGATGGTTGGCGTTGCCCTTCCTTCAGAGATCCGTTCTCATCGATTAAAGAAATATCTTCAGGTAACATAAAGGCTTTATGAACACCGGATGGCGTTAGTAAAATATTGGAAGGACTAACACGGCAGCTCACATTACCATCGGCACCAGCCAACATGTCTTTCAGATATAATCGCTCGCAAATCAAGATGATCTGTTTTTTAATCGAAAGAAAATCACTTTTCTTCCTCAGATGTGACGCTTTACGTTTAGACATAAATCTCTTTTCAAAATGGCTGTGAATATATTTCTGGTTTTTGATCCATTTTCCACAGCACTTCTAATAGCAAATTATACCAGGCAAAAGCGTGACAGATTTTCATACGAATATTGGCGAATTGGAACTTGCTAAAATATACCCAACAATATCAGCGTGGTATAAACAATGTAGGGTATCAAATTTTCCCACAAAAAAATGACAAACCCGCAGGTTTCGCGATTATCTTGCGACAATAACAAGACTATTCTTTATAAATTCACTAAATGCCAAGCCCCTCTAATCTGTGCAAAAGTTGCCTATCAAGATATAATAAAGTTAACAACTCAAAGAAAAAATTGGAACTTTGCAGCAATCGATTTTTGGCAAAAAAGAGCGACGTCGAAAAACTGCCAGCTAGAATTGTCCGCAAAGTTTTTTGGGGGGGCAGCACGTGGTTATTAATGCGATTCGCTTTCGTACAAATGAGAAGGACGAACCGTTTGTTTGGCGTCTTAACTCTGGAATAGGAAAATATCACAATTTTTCTTGTGTTGTTGCCTCACCAGATATTTTGTGCCACATCGTAACAGCCTTGAAGTATGCGTTGCTAGGAAAGATAGATCCAAGAATGACGGAAGTTGCCGTTCAAGTAAGTGACGATGCGGGGAATACGTGGGTCATACAGCGAAGTGCTTCAAAAACACGATGTTTGTGTAACGGTACGCAAGTTAATATTGAAGACACTGAAAAATCGTTGGTAGACTCGCTATTTGACTATGAAGTGGAAAAAAATGTTGAGACTGAAGAGCTTTCGAATGCAAAGCTGTCGATGGATGTTTTTGAATTATTAAAAGAAGAATCCAACCGACTCATTGCTGGATATTTCCCGTTGCAAGAAGATCGAAGCCGCTATGCAGCGCAACAGATCTATGCGCGCGTTACACTGCTTCTAGGAGAGATTTCAAAGTCCCTCGAGGAGTTTGCGCATTTTCCAAAGCCGCTGAACGACATTTCGATAACGACCCAATTAACGGCTAAGATGGAAAAGATTTTGTCCAAGCATCAAGGGTTGTGTCAGCAGAAAAAAGAGTTGGTTGATCAAATAACGCACTCTCAAGACATCGATATATCTTCTGTAAAGCGTCTTGCCGAAGAGTTAAGAACCATTCGAAGCATTGATGGCATCTACTCGCTTGTCGCTGATCCAACGCAGTCACCGAATATAATCGAGGAAGAATTACTGAAAATCGATGCTGAATTGCACGAAATCACCTCAAAAAATAGAATTAAAAACATTTCGCTCGAACACCCAGAATTTTTGCCTAATTGGACACGCATTCTCGATGCATTAAGCGAAATGCAAGTTTCAAAGTCATTACTAAAGGCGACTTTAGAGGCCAGAAAAGTGACGTCGGAAAGATTAGCGCCAGTCGTAAAACAGTGTTGGCAAGTCATTGACACCGCGCTAAGTAACGATATTAAAATTAGTTCGGAACTTGATAATTGTCTGGCAACCCTAAGACTCAAGATGGCGGCTCTTGAACAAGTCGAAAATAAAGACGCCGAAGCATTGAAACGAAAGGGAAAAAACCAAAAAAGCTCATCAGTCTTTTCGAATCTTCTCGATAAATTGTCAGATAAGGTCAAGGATATAAGCCTTCCACCATCAGACCAAGCAATGATTCTTGAGGTAAGGCAAACCTATAGGAATAATTTGGAAACTGCCAGAATGGCCGCCGAAGCAATTAATTCTCAGGTGAAAGAACTTAGATCGAGTAGCTGCTTTATTCAAGATGATTATGAAAAGATCTTGGCTGGTATCAATGAAGCCAATGATCGCTTTAAAGCAGACCACGCGAGGACACTAAAAAAGTGGTGTGAAATCATAAAGGAATATGATCTTCCGGAAGATTTGGAGCTAAAGCAGCTTTTATCACTGCTTTTCACCTACGGTAATGTTGCGAGGCTCGTAGAAAGAAAGAAAAAGCTGAAAGCTATCCTCAATGACCGAAAAGCCAATCTGGTAAAGCTTGAAAAGCTGGTGACGGAATGGCGAGAAAAAACAGGAAGCCAAAAAGGAAGCGCGCTAGGTAATCCAGCTATCCTTTTATCTGAAGCAAATGGAATCCTGCGGTATCGAAAAGAGCGAGAAAAGAAACTTGAAAAAATGCAGGAAGTATTAGAAAAGAACCATGCAATACATGAAATCAGGAGGTATGTCGAAGGGGCAATCGAAAAAACAGTGGCCGACTGGACGAGGATTTTCGCTGAATTTAACGCAAAAAGCGTAGTATCAATTGATGCTGTGAGCATCGAGAAGTTTAAAGACATGTTGACGAAGGTAAGACATGTTGAAGCCCTAGTTGATGTGACATTCAACAACGAAAATCTCGCGGAAGAGTTTCTTCAGGAACCAACCGCGAGAGGAGTACTATTTAAGCTTATCGTATGGCGAGAGCATTCGATCGACAATGCCACACGGCTAAAGTTTTTGAACCTTATGGAAAGAATATCTACTGTTTCAGCTGCAGGAATAAAGCTTTTTCTTCTAGCGGACGAGACTTTGGGAGAGATGTTAGTCAAGATGGGGGTGGGTCAAGCAAAGAAGCTCCCGTTGATACTCAGCCAGAAGCAAGAACCACTTAAAGCGCCTCAAGATTTAAGTGACTCTGTGTTGTCGCCAAAAGCAAAAGCGATGCTTCAGGTTTTCGGCGGAAAGAAAAGAGATCGAAGAATCTAACCAGTCGCAGCCGCTTTTCACGGCTGCGACGTGTCCCGAGCAAAGCGAAGAGTTTTGCAGAGTTCGCAGCCCTGGTCTTGCTGGGAAGTAGAAGCATTTTGCCCCTCTGAAGAACATTTCTCCTTTGAGCAAGTTACATGATCATTGGAAAAGCAGAAACAGAGTTCACAATTAGTCTCAGAATAGAAAGCAGTATCAGGTTGATATGATCGACCTTTGTACAGACAACCAGATTGACTGTGACTAGTAGCTTCGTCGACCAGACCTTTTTTCCCAGGCAGTCTCTGTCGATGTAATTGAAAAGCAGCAAAAAAAATTGTGATCCCTATTAGGGCAAAAATTGCGTTTCGAAGCGTCTTTAGCTTATCGATGAGTGGCATCTTCAGGACTCTTTATGATGTCGAGCTTGGTTTCAATAAGGGAAACACCTAGAAACCTGAAATCGGATCGAGGAAGCACCTTAAAAGTCAAAATTCTA
>CAILAO010000659.1 GCA_903832105.1 uncultured Pseudomonadota bacterium
ACCCCTGATTTCAGGCCTTTCTTTCATAACCGTCCGCAAACGCACTTTTGAGACCGCCTTTGAAATCACGAAAAAGCCCAATGAATCAATGGGGGAAAGGGGGCGGTATACTTTTTTTCAGCCCCTATGGGATGCTAGTGATAATGATGATACGATGATAAAGTGTTTAACTTTCATTAATAATTTCCTTACTTACAATGTGTAGCAGATGAATCGGCTATCTTTTCTGCATCTGTGAAAACAGGATACTTTATCTGCATCGTTAATGCCGAACATTTCAAATTTGAACGCCCTTGAGCCAGCCGCATTCCGCCGACAGGTAATAATTTCCATCGCCCCTCAGACAGTATCGCCATAAACATTTCACCGCTCGCATCTTCCATATTTCTATAATGACCACACTCCAAGAGAACACCATCACGGGATCGTTGCTTTATATCCACAAAAAACAACATTGCTTGCTTACCAGATTCTTTTTCCACGACACCTACTTCCGTTCTCTCAACTTCCGTAGCGGGACGAAGTTTTAGTCCAATATCTGCTAGGTGAACAAAGACCGCACTTGGAGGATTAATGTAGACTTTTCGTTGGGGATCAAATCCCATACTGAGAAAAATTGGCTCGGAATGTTTGTGGTTATCAATCAAATATCTATAAACCGTTTCAATCAATTCAACGTCTACCCTACTCTCAAACCGATGCATTGTCGTGCACGAAGTTGTGAGCAAAACGGTAGCCACAGTCAGCAACAATAGATTTGTCTTCATTTTACATACCCCTCGTCAAATACAGTTTAGAAGATTCTGATTTTTTATGAACGATTGTCTCCTGCACAGTATGCCATCCTTTATGCGAATACACTAGATCTCTTTTTATCCGAAACTCTTCGAATCTAATACATGCATTCGACATAGGCATACCTGCTATATGAGCATTGACAATCAACTAAGTAACTCGATTCTCATAGAGCGCTATTTTTACCATATAGCCTCCTTTTTCGCCGTACGCCACTCATCCCAATGAGTGCCTATGTGATCTACTTCCTTTTGAATGCCTTCTTTCATTATTTTTGCAACAGCATCTTTTTTATCTCCAATCACTTTGTTAGTAACAGGATCTTGCACCTTCAATGCTCTTTTACACGCTAAATCATCAGGAAAATCTTTAGCTCGTACTTCATCATAGCTGGCCAGCGCCTCATTAAAAATACGCTTAAGAATTGTTACGTGGAGAGACTCATGTTCCAACGAACGCGCCACCCCTTCTTCGGTTCTCGCCTTTTTAGTATCGGGATGTTTTGCTTTCAAACTGGCTATTTTTTTACTAAAGTCATTACCAATGTCAACTGCACCCTATAATTTTTGCGATATTTAGTCAATAATTTTTCATCTTCACATCTACAAACCACACTGTGTTTTTGGTAGTATTCAGGTAGTTTTACCTCCCCAGATGAATCTGTTAAATTTGCAGCCCATATAGGACTATCGACATACTCAAATGGAGGTGAAACAAAACGTATGTCATCTTTAACTTCATTTCCAAGACTGTCCGTATATTCAAAGACTTGATTGTTTACCATTAAATAAACATTAATTCCACCACTCTCCCCAATCGGATCCCTATTCACCCACCTGCCATCCAGCAGATTCAGATGGCGGTAGTTGTAGTACTGGAGACCGAGGGCGGAGTCGTGGATTTCGGATGAGAAGGTTAATAGGTTAGCGATAGTGCCGGTGGAGGCAACAACCTGACCAAAAGGCGAATAGTCATAAGTTGCGGCGAGAGCACCTGTGGAATCGAACAGCTCTGTCACATTCTTGACTTGGTCAAATGAATAGTAATAGGCAGCCGTTCCGATCTGCAATGCCAACGGTCGGGTTGCAGTCGGTTCTGTCGGATCCCAGATGATGGTGTGTTTAACGTTGGCACTATTGAGCATGTCCAGTGCAGCGATCTGGAGGTAGCCCCGATACAGGTAGCGTTCATGGCGGGTGAGAGAGCCGTTAACGATCTCTTTGTACTCGAAGCGCCGACCTCGATAGTCGTAGGACATGGAGACGACGGTGGTGTCGTTGGAGAAACAGATTGGTCTGTAACAGTTGCCGCTCCTTCGCGGAATATCGCTCTTCGCTCTTGCGCTCGTTAAACCTCGCACAAGCCTTAAAATCGCGGTCGCCCCTCGCCTACGGCTTGGGCTTTGCGCTCTTTTATTGTCGGCGTTGTAGGTGACGTGCCAGATG
>CAILAO010000660.1 GCA_903832105.1 uncultured Pseudomonadota bacterium
GATGTTAGGTTTTGCCATCGGATCAAAGCTCATCGGACTTGCAGTTCTGGGTTTATTTGGTTTACATATCGGAATTCAATTTTTAAAAGACCGCACGCAGGCAAATTTTTTCAGGTGCTTTAAAGAGGGTGGCATCGTATTTTTGGCGGCATTTTGTATTTATGTGTTTGGCTGGATTTTTCATTTTCTCTTGCTTCCAACGTCAGACGCCGGATTATTGAGTGATATCATCAAAGAAAACGTTTCGATGATTAAATCAAACATCAATATTATCCAAAAACATCCTCATTCTAGTCTTTGGTGGAGTTGGCCAGTCATGGGGGGGCCAATTTTTTACTGGTGGGATGAAAAAAATACGGGAATCTTTATGTATGGTAATCCCGTGACATGGATTGGAAGCACCGTGGTTCTTTTTGCAATGCTTATTGAGTCTTCGGTGCTTCTTTTTAGAAAGAAGTTCACAGAACTACATGATATTTTCAAGATAATTTGGATTCCCTTTGTCGGATATATTTTCTCATATCTTCCCCTAGCAAAGGTATCGCGAGTCCTTTTCATGTACCATTATCTAACACCTTTAGTCTTTGCCGTTTTAACGGGAATCATGTGGTTAGAAGGCAAGCGATGGATGGATTCAAGCGTCAACCCGAAGGCGAATCGAATCTTCTACCTCACGATCGTTGGGGGCATTGTGTGTTTTGCGATCTTTCTTCCAGTCACCTACGCCTTTCCTCCGCTTGATATTTACCGCGACTTTTGGCTCAAATTATACGGGAAAGCCGTTTAGGTTTCGAAGTAGCTATAAGCCCATTTTTACCTGCAAAGCTCATTAACTTTTTTAGGATCCTCTCCTACCGCACTATCTATAAGATTCCCTTTTTTGTCTATCAGAAGCACGGTTGGGATGTATTCAAGCGTGAAGCCAAAGGCGCTTGCAGCCTGCCCGAGAGGGATTTCAATTCCGTAGGAGTTTTTTGCGATAAAGCCAGACGACTCAAAGTTTCGAACCCACGCACTGAGATCTCTTTGTTCCACAAGCAGTGCAAAGCTGCACTTTCCTCCTTCTTTAAACATGTCTTGAAAATCGGTATTCTTATCGTGCTGTTCAGCTAACGAAAGACAAGCACCGCAGGAACTTGATGACATATCAAGGAGTAAGTAATTTCCCTTGAAGTGCTCGGAAAGTTTTGATGCTTTGCCCGCGAGATCTTTGAGCGCGAAGTTTTGATCGTCTTCCAGACTTGGATCATCAGGCTGTGGTGTTGGTATTGTTGTAGGTGTCGGATCTGGCGATGGAATCGGCGTAGGCTCTGGTGTCGGATCTAGTGTTGGCACAGGTGAGGATACCGGGGTTTGGTCTGGTTCCGCTCCCGTGTGATCATCACCTGAATCATGTAGTGTCGAGTCACTGGAAGACTGCGACTTATTTATGCTGCCTGACCGGCTGGCATCGTCTTGTCCGCAGGCACAAAGCATCAGTAGAGTCAGGCCCAAAAACCTTTGTAAATTTCTTTTCATGTTTTTTTCCTCTAGTCTTTTTTAGTTTCTGCGCAAAAAGGGCTGCGCGAAAAACACCATCAGGAGTCTCGGCAGAAAAGATAAAAAAGTTTAGGAGAAATTTAAAAAATATTATAAAGCTCTATAAAAACTTCATGTTAGCTATGTTTGCCGGGCCGGTATTAAGTGGAATAAACAATTTCTCACTGACCAACACTTGGTTCTTTCTTAAAAAAGGTGACTCATAAATAGA
>CAILAO010000661.1 GCA_903832105.1 uncultured Pseudomonadota bacterium
CGGCAACTAGCGTGAGCAATGGCTATCTAACATCGTCCGATTGGGTTGTTTTTAATAACAAAGCCAGCGCGTCGCATCAGCACTCAACGGCTGATTTAACCTCCGGATCGATTCCATACGCCATGTTGCCGGTAGGAACCGGCGCAAACACGCTGGCAGCAGGTGATGATTCGAGACTTTCCGACTCAAGAACTCCCAGCGGATCTGCTGGCGGAGATCTATCCGGCTCTTTTCCAAATCCAAACGTCAAGTGGGCAACCCCAGGTGCCATCGGTTCCACCTCGCCAAATTCGGGTGTTTTTACGACGCTTACAGCAAACTCCAGCCTTCAATTAAAAGATAGCGATGGATCAAGCAACTTTATCATCTTGAAAGCTCCCAATACATCGAGTTCTGATGTGACCTACACCCTTCCTGCTTCGCCAGATGCAAACAAATATCTCACAACAGATGCCAGCGGCAACCTCTCATGGAATGATCCTCCCGGAGGCGTTTCGGGAGTCACAGCAGGAACTGGTCTTACAGGCGGCGGTACTGGTTCCGTCACGTTGAACGTTGATGCTGGAACGAGCGCCAATCAGATCGTCCAATTGAATGGCGCGGGGGCTCTCCCCTCTATCAGCGGAGCAAATTTAACAAGTCTCAACGCCACGCAGTTGACCTCGGGAAACGTCGAACTTGCCCGTTTCCCAACGGGGACAACAGGCGACATCTTCTACTATAACAGTGGGTGGCAAAAACTCGCAGCGGGTGTGAGTGGCCAAGTTTTAACCGTTTCGCAAAGCGGTATTCCAGCATGGACTTTTGCGAGTGCAGGTGGCTCAAAACGTCACATGTCAGTTTACAAAAATCCTGGCGCCACGACTGCTACATCCGTTGGTTTAACAGCGCCCACGCTATCGACCACGGTCAGCAATTCCGATGATTCTTTTGGTCCCTGGTTAAATCATGCCACAGCAGCCACGTCCGGAAGCGTAAGCGGCGTGATATCTGCTAGTTTTGGTATTATCAAGCGAGCCTGGGATGTTGACTACACGACAACCATTAAAACAGATCCGACGTCCATAGAGAATGTGAGACTTTGGGTAGGACTTTTTTCCGCGAATATTGATGCTGTCTCTACGCCAACGACGCAGCACGTTGCCGCGTTTCGGTATGATACTGGCGCTGACGGTACCAGTTTTTGGCGCACCGTGACGAATGACGGCACGGGACCTGCGACCATCTCGACAACTAGCGCGGCCATCGCGGCCAATAACTCCTATACGCTTCGCGTCACTTGTAGCAGCACCGATTGCCGTTTTTACGTCGATGGGAGTCTCGTTGCGACACATACAGCAACCTTGCCGGGTCTTACAACAGGACTGGGCTACGGTGATCGCATTAGGATTCTTGCTGCGGGCAGTCGCAATCTCAAGTGGGGAAGGATCGACATCTTTCATAACTAGATTTTGCTTGTATTAAGCGTTAGTCCAAAAAATCTATAACCACCTAGAGACAATTCCTGAAAAAGAAAAAAATTAGCAAATTACCAAAAATAAAAGCTAATTGATTGGGAGATTTTTACCGAGGAGGGTCCCAGAGACTTTTTTTGGGGGGCTATTAAAATGATGTTTTACAGTGAACACAAACTTCCAAGGGGTATTTTGTATCCGCTATGGATCGTACTGCTTAATACGTGCCTAATATTCGGCTGCAAATCAGGAGGGCCTAAATTAAAAGTAACAAAAGGGCAGGGAGTTGAGGAGAAGAAGGAAACAGACGTTGTAAGTGAGCCACCTACAGCATCTCTGAAAGGCGTACCGGAAGGTGTTAACAATCAGAGACTTCTGAGTGTTTCGGTAGAGGGCGAAAATGTCGCCTACTACCGGTATAAGATCGCCGCGTCTACCGAAGACTGTAAAGTCGATCAAGGATATGGCGATAAAAAGTCCGTGTCAGAGCAAATTTCAGATGATATTTCGAGCTATCAAGACGGCATTATTGTTCTGTGCGTTCTTGGGATGACGGAGGATGAGGTAGAACAATTGCTAAGCGAGCCTGCCACGGCAGAGTGGGTTAAAGAAGCGACGGGACCGAGTGTCATAGATGTTACATCATCTAAGGATGCTGGCATTTATGTTGCGGGCGAAGTCATTGATATCGAGCTAATTTTTTCCAAGGACGTTCAGCTTGAGGGGAGTGGAACTCCAACAATCACGCTTGAAAACGGTGCCGATGGTGTGAAAGCCTATTATGAGAGTGGTTCTGGCACGAAGACTTTGACGTTTAAGTACACCGTTAAATCTGGTGACTTTGCCAACCCACTAAATATCGATGAGTCTAATTCCAGCATAACCCTCGGATCGGGCCAGACACTAAAAGATGCCCTTGGAAATGATGCTGATCTCGCTGTTGGACTGGATCTCCTCGCACGCAACAAAAGCATTAGAGTAGACGCTGAAACGTCAGTCTATGTGTCGATTCCTAAGGAGGTGTCAGGGCTTTCATATTTATACTTCATTATGAAGTACGAAGCGAGTCTTTCGGATAATGCCTTAGGAGATGACACCGTAACCACTCAGGAGTCCGATCTTTCAACATGCAGTTATCGATTTCATGTTGGGGAGAGCGCTTACGACGCCTCCTGCGGCGATCGAGTGACAACAGCATATGCGAAAAGCATCGTTAATCGTCCTCCAGCTACTAACATCACGTGGCAGCAAGCCTTTTACGCATGCCGCAATGCGAGCAATTCTCGCTACTTGGTTCGTCTTCCGACGGAGGAAGAATGGCTCAGAGCTAGTCAATATGTTCCAAGCAACTTCGCAACACTTTCAACTGTTTATACAAATGGGGCCTCGCCAAATTGCAACACGACCTCGGGAACAGCCACAAACACAGGGGAGAGGACCGCATGCGTGAATGGCCTTGGAGTTTACGATATGGCGGGAAATTTGGGTGAATGGGTCGATGAACGCATGGTCCAGTACAATATCGGCACGCAGGGGGAAAGCAGGTTCGGATTCGGACCTATTATTGGAAGAAGTCTTAAAAACGGCATTGATCAGATTTCCAGGAGATTTCATCGTGTTGATCCTGGTTCATCGGGTCTTGCTCTTGCATTAGGCGCTCATTTTGATCCCGTTGATTCCTATAAAAAACAATATGGTAACGAGGTGGCTACATGGCAATCGCCTGCTACGAAAAGTGACAAGATTGGTTTTCGTTGTGTCGCGCTTATCAGGAGCAGTCCTCCCAGTATGAGCCAGCTCGCCTTGCCGAAAGAACCGATCTATACGTCGGACGACTTGCCAAGTGGAACTCCAGGAAGTTGGGTTGTCCCGGAAAACCTATTTGTGAAGGATACACGCCCGGAGGAACTGTCAATTGCTGCTACGGGAACATTAGGAGATGCCGTCGCTGAAGGACAGGTTTCAGTGAGCTGGCACCCTTGGACCAAGGAGGTTTGTAATCCTGACTGTACAGAGGTGGAAGCTGGATTTTCTTACTATCTTTATCGATTCGTCGAACCTACGCATGCCGTCACTCTTTTTTCAACGCCATGGGCCTTAACTGCGTCAGGAAGCAGCTATACTTCCGATGTACCGCTTAATCCAATAGCAGTTAATTCCTCAAAGGAAGCGCTGTTTGAGCCCATTGCAGAGGTGACAAACTGTTCAACGTCAAGCCTTTCATCTTGCTCTTTTGTTGATCGGGTTGAAGCGAGTACGGGGTTTTCAAACCAAAAAATTTTCGATTATATCTTAGTTGCCAAGGATTCTGACGGCAATTCGGTTGTGCCAAGAGTGCAGCAGTTCACAACGCCATACCTAACAGGAGCCATGCTCGATGGAGTTCAGAACACATTCCGTTTGGTTCCGCGTTATAGGCGGGGTGCGGTATTCTTGATTGATGAAGGGTACCAAGCTGCTCAAAATCCGAGCAACGTCATGATTCACGTGCCACTCGACAAGTCGGGTTTGGATCATGACTATTTTATACAAAAATTCGAAGCGGCAAAACATTCTGGTGATGTAACCGACAATAGCGAGGAAACGGCCGGATTCCCGCTCGGTGGTAACGGCTCAACTTGGTCGGAAAATGCAGCTCAATGCAATGAGTTATGGATGAGAAATCCTGCGGCACTAAATTCCAGCTGTGGCTCAAATTCGAGTGACATTATCTTGAAATCAAAATCCGGAACCACTCCTCTGGTGCAAGTTTCGCAAGGGGCCTTTTGGAAAGGCTGTAGGAATACCAGCGTTACTGATGCGAACGGTTTAAAATACTACTTTAGGTTACCGACCGGAACAGAATGGTGGAAGGCTGCCGATTGGGGTGATCTTAATCACGATGGAACCATCGACGTTCATACTGATGCGACTCTTATCGGGCAGGGTGTGTCAAATGCGGAGTTTGGTTTAGCGACTGGCTGCCACACAGACGGAGATCCAGATTCCTCGTATACGTCGGATGATGCGAGTACGGCTAAGTGCAAATCTCGCTATGGCGTCAGAAACCTTGTTGGCAATCTCACTGAATGGGTAGATGAAAAGGCTTATGAACTTAGGGGCTATGACAATGGAATCAACGGACTGTCCTTTAATCTTGCTTTTCCGTCAGAAAACGAGAGTCCTATCGAAAGTTTATATGACACTTCCTAAAGGGCGTTGTGCTTGGTTCTGGCTTGAGTGGTGTATCCGGAATTGCAATCAATCAAGATGGCTATCAAAAAACGGGGACAGGCCTAAGAGCCATGTTACGAGGCGGCGCGTGGAATCAGGGAACCTCGGCGGGAAGGCTGTTTATGGATGTATCAAAGGCGCCTTCCTATTACGCGACAGACGTCGGGGGGCGATGTGTTCGCTGATCGACAATTTTCAGAGGATCTAAAAGGAAATCCCGATGGATTCAGAGAGGACGTTTCGCTTGATTTCTGCATCCCCCGAAAGTTTGAGCATACTCCACTCTGAGCGAAGGATAAGATATTGGAACAAAAAAAGGTCAAGACCAACAGTCGTGGAATAGCCTTTTTTTGGAGGGTTCCATGTCGTATCAGAGTCACTCGAAAAACTTACCGAGTAGGGTACGGTAGCTTTAACCGTACCGACGACGATCCTCGATTTATCGTGTAACATCGTAAAGCCTAAAGAAAGGCCTGTTTGAGCGACTGTAAAACGATAAAGAGAGAAGGGAGATGAACCGACGGCTTCAAACCACGACGAGTCGTAGGCTGCATAGTCGTTATTTAACGAAACAACATAGAACCGCTCCATGTCCATAACGATCGATGGGGTTATGCCAAAACAAGTTCCTTGACAGTCACTTTTTGAGCTTAATAGGAAAAACTTGCCGAGTTCACCCGTGCCAACCCACTCAGCAGGGACTTTGACGTGCTTATTGGGTGGAAGAATATTCCTATAAAGCCCTTTGAGTGATCCCTCAACTCCGGAGTCAATAGAGGAACATGCACGTCGATAGCTCACTTTGACGGAACCTTCCGGGATCGATTCTTTATCGTGATATTCGACGTTTTCATTGGAAGCATTAAAATCAATGTCGGCCTTTCCTGCGCCGACCATGAGCGAAGAACCCCATAAATTTAGTTTTGGGCATGAGGGTTCTTTAGGAGATTCCGCCTTGCTTTGTGCAGTTTTTTGCTTGGAGGCATTTTCTTGGCTGATCGATAGTGGTTTTGCATCCGCAAGGGTTCTACGGCGCGTGTCAGTCACTCGAATGGCTCGTGTGGGCTTATTTTTAGAGAGGCTTGAAACTCGTTTTTCATCGACGTATGGAATAGCAAGAGTAATTGAAGCTCCAACAGTGACTTTGTCCCAATTCCTTATGCGGGCGTTACGTCGCTGATTTTGTGCAATCCAGCCATTTTTTCCGTAGAGTTTAAAGGGGCTTTTTGGAGTTCCGATGCCGAAAGAATACAGAATCCCCGATAACGAGTCAT
This sequence comes from uncultured Pseudomonadota bacterium, assembly GCA_903832105.1. Taxonomy (GTDB): domain Bacteria; phylum Bdellovibrionota_B; class Oligoflexia; order Oligoflexales; family CAILAO01; genus CAILAO01. Next base: position 5,942 of record CAILAO010000661.1, read on the forward strand.
GTTTTCGCACCACATAAGAACGAAGCTGAATCTTGTGTTTCTGCAGTTGCTTTGATTTCTTCTGGGCGTGAGAAGAGATCGTGGCGGTGCGGTGCGCATTTTGTCCATTAGAAATGGAAGCAGAACCGAGGAGACATAGCAGACATATGGAAAGCCAATAGGTTCTCATCAAGGTACCAATTTGAGTTAGAGATCGAACTTAATCACTATAATCAGGTAAAAACAAGATAGCTGACAGTTCGCTAGAAAACTAAAGAAATTTTAACCGTAAGTTCATTATACCAGATAACGGGGTCATAAAGTACAGATACAGATCTGTTTGAATCGCAATATACGAAATTGACGCAAAACATTGTTGTTTCTTGATTTGACACCAAGCTTTTTTAAAAGTGAACTAAGTGTTCGTTCTAAGTTGGGGTCTTTGATCCGCTTCTCTTCTTTTTGTTTTCTACAGCCAAATCTAGTGCCTCTCGAAGAGTAGCTGCTTTTAAAGGTTTTTTGAGGTACGCGTCGGCATATTGCCTGATGATATCCCTTTGTTCTTTGCTGTATTCAGTGACAATGCCGCCTGTAATAACGATAACCTTCGTGTCAGGGCGGATTTTTGCCACCTCGACGATCAAAACATCTCCATTCATGCGTGGCATCTTGAGATCCGTAATTAGAAAATCGAAGGGTTCTTTCTTAAGTATGTCTAGTGCCTCCACTCCGTCACTGGCTTCGCAAAAATCCAGACCAGAATCACCGAGATAATTCACGATGGCTAATCGGATATCCGGCTCATCATCAACAATAAGTGCACGTCCTGCCAGCTTTGCGTGGGCTTTTGGAGCTGTGACATGTTTCGAAGGCTCTACGCAAGGAAGAGAAATTGTAAAGGTCGTATGCACGCCTTTAGTGCTGTCTACCCGAATCTGTCCCTTGAATTGATCGATCATTGAGTGGACGATGGAGAGACCGAGGCCAGTGCCTTTTCCAGGGGCTTTTGTTGTAAAGAAAGGATCGAAGATTGTTCCAAGATGCTTTTCGTCAATGCCAGGGCCGTTGTCGGAAATCTTAACGACTACGCGATCGGATTCGTTCTTTGTTTCGATACGAATAATTCCTTCTTTGCCAGATTCCTCGAATGCATCCTTGGCATTTGTAAAAAGATTCATAAGAACTTGCTGGAATTTTCCAATATTGGCGATAGTGCTGGATTTGTCCGCATCCAGAAAGACTTCGAAAATGATCGAGCTTTTTTCAAAAATGGATTGAATGAGTGTTAAGGTGTCTTTAATCACGTCGTGCAAGTCAATTGGCTGGAGAATCTCTGTGTCAGAACGTGCATAGGTTCGAAGGCCATTGACGATGTTTTCAATTCTGTGAAAAGCCCTTTCCTGCTTTGAAAAAATATTAATAACCTTTGCATCAGAAACCTGTAGATCTTTTAGGTGCATTTTCAGTATGTCTTGGAAACCAGCGGCAACTGCCAGAGGATTATTGATTTCGTGTGCGACGCCAGCAGCAAGGGTTCCGATGGATGCCAATTTGCTTGCGTGAAATAGCTGCACTTGAAGTTGCTCTCGCTCTTTTTCCGCCTGACGTTGATCGGAGATGCTGATAATGGATGCGATGCTTGTTTTCGTTTCTGGAATAAGGTTGATAAAAAGAAGAACAGGCGTAGAAGTTCCAAGCTTATCAACGAATCGAAACTCATAGGCTCTTTGGGCGGATTCTGGGGAAGTTCTTCGCAGCTTGTGTTGTGAGAGCATCCGTTCCAAGTCATCTTTAGCGGCAAAGGTGGTCCAACTTTTGCCAACAATATCACTTTTTCTGCTACAAGCGAGTTTTTCGAATTTTTCATTACAGAGAGAAATAGTCGTGTCGTCTTCAAGAATGACCATTGCAGTGCCCGTGTTTTCAAAAATTGCGCGATAGCGGATCTCAGATTCACGTAATGTCTGTTCGACCTTTTTACGCTCGTGGTTCCCTTTCAATGCACGTCGGTAATTTCTCAGCATAGCCGTTGTGCCGACAAAAAAAGCAGTGGTGATCAGTATCATAAAAAGGAGCGCAATGGAGACAGTCTTAGCTTGTGAGATGACCATGCTTTGAATTTCGAGAAGGGCATTTGATGTGAGATAGATACTGATCGAAAAAGATCCAAGGATAAAAACGGCCAACAGGACAACGTACACGATCGAACGCGCAAATTTTCCTTTTTCTTTAAGTTCCTGTTGCATAGATTTGGAATTTCTTTGAACTGACCCGATGACGGCTAAAATATTGATCTAGGCTATAAGATACACTCGCCTCGCGGAGAAAGGTACGTTGGCTTTTTATCATATACTTTTTAATAAAAAATTAACCCCGCAATCTCTGGTTTAATTGTTACTTGTTTTTATGAAAGACATAAGATAAGACTTTGTTGCGTTTGATAAAAATGATCAAAAGAGATTCAGAAATATTATTTTTAACTTACAAAAAAATTGATAGCAGGGCGGAGGTTTATAACACATGTTAGGAAGGTTAGTTCCGAAAGGACATGGATTCTTCGAGTTGTTTGATAAAATGGCAGAGCTTTCCGTGGACGCGTGCCATGATTTTCAAGAGCTACTCGCGCACCCGGGACAGTTTGAAAAGTATGCGCAGAAGATTAAGGCGACCGAGCAACATGCGGACGAGGTCGCCCATCACGCCTTAGCTTTACTTCACCAAACATTCATCACACCCTTTGATCGGGATGATATTATTCACCTCGTCAAGAGGCTGGATGATATCGTGGATTTTATAGATGGAGCTGCACAGCGTCTCGTTTTATACGAGGTTCATGATGTTCCTAACGAGATGAAATCGTTGATGGATACGACGCTAGATTCTGTACTTTGTGTTCAAAAGACCGTCAACGCATTGAATGACATGAAAAACAAAGATATGTTGCTGAAAATGGTCGTTGAAATCAATCGGTTGGAAAATGTCGCCGATCAGATTTTTAGGACCATTATGGCGAAGCTTTTTAGAGAAGAACAGGATCTGAGGAAGTTGATTAAGTTAAAAGAAGTGTTTGAGCTGCTCGAGACGGTAACTGATCGATGCGAGGATGTGTCAAATGTTATCGAAACGATTGTTCTCGAATACTCTTAATATTTCTTATGCAGGGTTGGCGTCATGGTTGAGAATAGTCTGATTTTTATTTGTATCGTTATTGCTGTAGCCCTCATATTTGATTTTATTAATGGTTTTCACGATGCCGCGAATTCAATTGCTACAGTCGTTTCTACGAGAGTTCTAAGGCCACAAACAGCCGTTCTTTTTGCAGCTTTTTTTAATTTTGTGGCTTTTTTTGTTTTTGGTTCTCACGTTGCAAATATGATAGGAAAAGGGGTTGTTGATCCCGCTGTCGTCGATTCTGTCATTGTTATGGCGGCTCTTTTTGGAGCCATAGCATGGGATATCATCACGTGGTATTACGGTATCCCCTCTAGTTCTTCACACGCACTTATTGGAGGGTTGTCCGGAGCCGTCATTGCAAAAGCAGGCGTTCACGCGTTGCAATCAAGCGGATTGATAAAAATCGCAGTATCGATCATCCTTTCTCCGGTTTTGGGATTCGTTTTGGCGTATATTTTTATGACGATAGTTGCAATTTTTAGCGTTCGTTCTACGCTAACGACATTAAACAGTCGTTTTCGAAAACTTCAGCTAGTATCCGCATCGCTTTACAGTTTGGGACATGGAGGTAATGACGCTCAGAAGACGATGGGTATTATTACGGTTTTGCTGTTTTCTACTGGTATGTTAAAGGGAGAGTTTCATGTTCCTTTATGGGTGGCGCTGGCTTGCTATATTGCAATGGCGCTCGGAACCTTGTCAGGCGGATGGCGTATTGTTCGCACGATGGGAATGAAGATTACAAAACTTCAACCGGTAGGAGGCTTTTGTGCTGAGACAGGGGGAGCGATCACCTTGTTTTTAGCGACAGCGCTCGGTATTCCGGTTTCAACAACCCACACAATTACTGGATCAATTATGGGGGTTGGTGCGGTCACAAAGTTTTCCGCTGTACGTTGGGGCGTTGCAGAAAAGATTGTGTGGGCTTGGATACTAACTGTTCCAGCATCCGCCTTTATTTCGATCTTATGTTGGTGGATCCTCCATTTTATCGTTAAAAGCATTCAATAAAAGTACAAAAAATCATTAGGGCGTGTACTGAATGGCACTGGATTAAGGCTGAAATC
>CAILAO010000662.1 GCA_903832105.1 uncultured Pseudomonadota bacterium
AAGATCCATATCATTAATCGCCAAAAATCTACGACCCTCAGAGGTATCAACAGCGAATTGAATAGTGTTGCTCGAGGGATGATATGACGGATAAAATCTATAGAGAGAACTATTTTCAGAAAGCTCCTCAACTTCCACTAAATTTACATTGAAAGGATAACTCTCATCGATTTGAAAATATCTCCCATTGATCGATAAGGTCGTCGTCCCGTTAGATTGGATGGGGGAAAGGTAAATGGGTAACGGATTAATGAAAACTCCCTTAAGTGTATTTCCATCGATTCCGAGATATAAATTTTTGATTTTCAATTTAAAGACTTGGCCTGATTTTAAAAACTTATTACCAACAAGAAGCTCGTCGTCCATCAAAACATCTTGAAAAGAGATGGCAGAAGTCAAAACAAAACAAGAACCTTTAATAAAATCCAAATCCCGATAATTTTCAAACGCTTTGAAGTTTTTAACAGTCAAACCATTATCATAGAGAACATCCGAAGAATTTAAAGATTCTTGGTGATAATAATTATATGTCACTTCGAGAGGGACCAATTGTGAAAAATTTTTAGTAATCATAAAACAGAACGAAGGGGATTTGACGGTGTTTTAGCAACATAAGAAATTTCACTGATACCATCGGAGTCAGATTTAGTATAAAAGTGAAGGTTCTGATCAATTTCTAAAGCGATGAGATCCTTAGTGGATTTAACCACCCGGAAGACACTCTCCGCAGAGTCTTGAGAAAAAGGAAGGACCGGGCCTACCAAGGCGGAACAGGAAGAAGAGGACCCAGTAGACCTGCTATAAGCGGTCAGCGATGGATAAAAAACACCGGCTTCGTTAAACGTGATCCTTGCTTGGTAATTACGGGGATCAGTGGGATCAGTGGGAAAGGCATCGGAGTATGTGAAAGATTCCGGCGGAGTCTGAAGCCTGCTGACAGTGAGAATGTTTCCGTCCCCAAAGAAATCCCAATCGATTTTCTCCAAGGGAAAGCTTCCGCACTGGATTCTGTCTGCAGAGAGAGTAACCTGGAAGGGCGCGCTTCCTGATAGATTTATAGAAGGAGTGTGAATGACAGCAAGAGGGGGAATTTCGAAAATTTGGACAGTTCCTTTTGTAATGGATATGGTGGAGGTTTCTGATACAATAGTGGTGGTGGAAATATTACAAGGATCCGCGTCAGTCAAAGACTCATATGCCCATTTCTTGGGGATAGTGCCAGCGGATTTGGTTTCAGCCCAAGTCGTAGAATAGACTGCGTCGGTTTTCATATATCGCCAGGACCAGGACTTACAATATTTTTGGAAGCACGGCAATAAAAGGGGGGAATAACAACTCTCGCTATCAGAAACGGGGACGAAATCCCATATTTTTTGGTGAGACCCTCCCGTTTCGGTTTCTCCCCAAGTTAAATTTTTCCCCCACGAAGTCCCTTCGGCGATGGTTTCCAGATTCCTCCAATTCCAAGACAAACAGTGGGATTCAATACAGGGAGGCAAGCAACTAGAGAAACAGGAATCCGACTCGGAAATCGGTTGATATTCCCAGCGTTTTTCTTTATCGGCATTGAGTTGGACGTCATCCCAAGTCAAAGCCTTTGCATCTGACGCCAGGTTATCCCAAAACCACTCTTCGCAGTATTTTTCGAGACATTTTCCGAAACAAAGAGAAGATTTTTCTTCCAAGTCTGAAGTGGTAAAAGTCTGTTGGAGAGTGATTTCATAAGTTCCTGGCATGACATATACATGGGAGGCAGTATTGGCGGAAGTATATTGCAGGAC
>CAILAO010000663.1 GCA_903832105.1 uncultured Pseudomonadota bacterium
GCCAAAAAAGCCTACAACCTTTCGAGCAAGGGATTATTTCCGCGCCTGCTGTCATACTAATTGCGGCACGTTTTGCCAATGTTCGCCTTATTGACAATCTTGAATTAGATTAAAGTGAAAATATGGAAACAGAATCGTTTTTTAATTTTCGAATGCGATTTTTTGGATGGATGAAAAACCCATCTTTTTTGTGGATGCGTGCCAAGACTTTTCCGGTAAGCCCAATCCAATCGCTTAATCTTAATCTCAATAAGCCTATTTGTTATTTCATTAGAACCCGTTCGTTCTGGGACCTTCTGGTTTTAGAAAAAGTATGCGAAACCGAAGGAATGCCTCAGCCGAAAGTTTATTATGACAAGCTGTTTGAGGGTTCCGCCTCTTTTCTTTATCTGAATAAACCTGGGCTTTTTGTGGTTAAGCGCGAGAAAGACAAAGCTCCGCCATCCCCGTTCTTCAAATTGATTGAACGCGCACAAGGTGATCATTCATTCGATGTCCAGTTTGTTCCTGTGTCCGTTTTTTGGGGGCGAAATCCGGGAAAAGAAGAGAGATCACTCTTTCGTCTATTGTTTTTCGACGATGAACACGCAGGCTCTGTTCAGAAGTTTTTTATCGTTCTGGCGCAAGGAAGGAATATCCTTTGCAACTTCGGGAAACCTCTCTCTCTTAAGGAAATATTGGCTGAAGAGCCCGTTCCCGAGGAAGCTGCAAAAAAAATATGCCGCCTTTTAAAATCTGATTTTCATAAACAACATACAGCCACGATGGGTCCAAGTCTCTACGATAGGGCTCAAGTGATTCACACCCTTCTCCAGTCAAGCCCCATTAAAAAGGCTCTTGAAGAAGAGACTCGAAAGACAGGAGTTCCTTACGAAAAAGCAGAAGAGCGTGCGCGAAAGTTTTTTGACGAGATTGCTGCCGACCAAACTTACGGGATTCTGCGTTTTTTTGATGCTGTCCTAACGAGACTCTGGCAAAGACTTTTTTCTGGAATTCAGTCGTTTCATATTGAAAATGTCCAGCAGGTCGCGCAAGAAAACGAACTTGTTTACATCCCATCCCACAGAAGTCATTTCGATTACTTGATTCTTCCGCACACACTCCATCACGCAGGACTGGTGCCTCCTCATATCGCAAGTGGAATTAATCTTAACTTCTGGCCTGTTGGACCCCTTTTTCGCAGGGCGGGCGCATTTTTCTTAAGGCGCAGTTTTAAGGGCTGTGGACGACTATATCCTGCGGCCTTTTCCGAATATCTTCATTTCCTCCTCACGAGAGGCCATGCCATCACTTTTTTCCCCGAGGGGGGACGTAGTCGAACGGGCAAACTCCTGCAGCCGAAAACCGGCATGTTGGGAATGGTTTTGCAAAGTTATTTGCGCGATGCTAGTAAGCCAATTGCAATTATTCCGACCTTTATTTGTTACGATAAAGTCGTCGAAAGCAGGTCATACTTAAAAGAATTGTATGGTTCCGGAAAGCAAAAAGAATCCGTTCAAAACCTCGTTCAAGCGCGAAAGGTTTTGAAGTCAAATTATGGGAAAGTTTGCGTCAGTTTCGGGACACCTATTTTGTTAGGAAGTTTTCTTGAAACCTATTTTCCCGGTGTGTCGACGCGCTCCCCTAAAGACGACTTTGAAGGAGATGATCACGCCGTTGTGGCGACTGCCACCCATGATTTGGCGATTGAAGTCATGTCCGGTATTAACAACGCCGCTGTTTTAACTCCTGTCTCTCTCGTCAGTATTCTTCTTTTGTCAACTCCGCAAAAGGCTATGGCAGAAGATGATATTTTGGGTCTCATTGAGACGACGGTTAAACTGTTTAAGGCCCTTCCCTATCACGAAGGAGTGAGTCTTCCCTCAAATGATAGTCGAGCAATTCTTGAGGAGGCGATCAAGCTTTCTTATATCCGACGTTTCCAGCATCCCGCAGGTGATATTATCTTTTTAGAAGATCGAGCAAGTGCTTTTCTTACTTACAATCGAAATAATATTTTACACCTGTTCGCTTTGCCATCACTCATCGCAAGCCATTTCCAATTTAGTGATGAGGTGAAAGAAAAGAGACTCTCGCAGGGAGTCGCCATTTTTTATCCATTTCTCAAGCACGAGCTTTTCTTGAGATGGAAAGATGACGACATAATCCCTGTCATCAAAAACTTAACTGCGGTTTTCATTGAGTTAGGATTACTCATCAAGGCGGACAAGAACGATGCCTTGAAAAGGCCAGACCTCACATCGAAAGAATTTTCGCAACTCATGGTTTTCGGCCGAATCTTAAGTCGAACGTTCGAACGTTATGCCGTCGTGTCCTCACTTCTTTCCCATAACATAGGGGACAGCATTCTTAAGCACTCGGAACTTGATAATCAATGTCAGCTTATGGCGCGGAGAATTTCTCTTCTTTACGGAGTTAATGATCCAGAGTTTTCCGACAAAACTCTTTTCGCTGGTTTTTTGGACCTGTTAGGAAAATTCCGTTACGTCGAGCAAAGTGCCGATGGTGGTCATATTGTTATCACAGAACGGGTTAAAATGCTGGCGGACACTTCAGAGATGTTTCTCAGTAAAGATATTCGCGATAGCATTCGCCGGGTTGTCGATCCACCCAATCCGTCAGCAAATCTCAAAAAATCGCGCAGGGGCAAAGATGCATGAAAAATTGGAAAAATGACCGCGATACGGATCGTTACTCTTCACGTGACAAAATCAGACGACGTGATAAAAAAACCCCAAGGGCTGCTGATCTTGCCGAAGCATTCGAATTGCCGGAACATGATTGGAACGAAATTGTTTCATCTGGATCATATTTTGCTGCGCGTGTCGTCGAAGTTCACAAAAGATACACATTTGTGGTTTTAGAATCGGAACCTGGAAAC
>CAILAO010000664.1 GCA_903832105.1 uncultured Pseudomonadota bacterium
AAAAGCCTTCTATCGCTTAGACTTAGTCTTCGTCATTGTCTTATGGCTTAATCGTGATCTTTTTTCTGAAGACTTTAGCTTTGACTAAGCTTAGAAAGCATTGAAACTATATCAATGATGCACTCTTTACCTTCATCGATCAGAGCGAAATCAGCAAGCTTCAGAATTTTGCAGGCATCTAAAGCGGTAGCACATCCCAGCTCTGAGCCACGCGCTACGGCGAAATAGCGACGATTATCAGATCGTGAAGTTTTTCCTGTAGCTTCTGCGATATTCAAAGCAATGGATACGGTAGACCATGCACCAAAATCTTCTGGAAGATCACGCCATGGAGACCCCGTCCGAAGTCCCCAAAGGGCTTTGTTGAATAAATCCCGTTTTCTCTCCCGCTCCCAGCATCGAAGATGCGGCTCCCGATCCCGCTTCCCGTAAAACGTTGACGGAAAATGCCCAAACTAAAGTCAGGTGTTCAAACAGGTTCTTCCCGTGAACCGTTTAACGGGTGTCGAAAGCGGTCCAAATTGTTAACGGGAGCGGGAGCCAAGGCTTCGCCTTTGGGAGCGTAAACGGGATTTATCCAACAACGTCAGAATACAGCGTGAGAGTCAAAGCTAAAGTTTTTAGAAAGAGATCACGTCAAAGTTATAAGTCGAAGATTAAGATAAAACCTAAGCTTGACAAAGCTTTCAAGCCAATTGAGTGCACACTAGTACCCTGTCCCCAGATTCCTGGCCGGATCACGGATCACTAAACCGGCCTCGCCTGATTCTCAAACCACAATTTCAATCTTGACGGGGGTACTAGGGGCTCGGCGACGACTGCCCTTCTTGTTGGCCTAGGTAGGCAATGAGGCGATCTCTTCTGGATTCGCCCTCCTGGGCATCAACTTCTGCCAGCAGTGCCTCAACTTGTGCTCCCATGGCTTGTCCCTCACCATCGGGGGAGCTTATGGCGGCTTGAACGAGACTGTCGATGATGATATCAGCTTCCTCATCAGTCATGCTTTGAAGACTTTCTGCGGTGACGGTGCTTTGGTCACTCGCATCGCGAACAGCAAATTTTCGGATGTACATCACGGAGAAAGCCGATTGATAAAGAGTCTCTTGGAATTTTGTGCTGCTTTTAATATCCGTATTAGATTCGAGATATGACGTTGGGATACGGGCTAGCGCATCAACCGCCTTTCCCATATAGTCAAGACGCGCTTGATATTCTTCGGTTCCAAGGTCTGTTATATCAGGGAGAAAAGCTCCCATAGTGTCGACAAATGTGGATCCGCCGCCACCTCCTTCAAAGCTTGATTTCGCAACATTGAGTATGTCGAAGCCTGACTTATATGCATAAGCGGATGAAAGCAGGGGTAACGCATTGTAACGGTTAGGGTCAGCAGTCAGAGCCTCTTCGAGAGTCGAAATTGCCGTGTCTACGTCGCCGGCGTTGAGGGCGGCCTCGGCCTTTTCCTCAGGAGTTTTTTCAGTGCAATAGGAACCTGCCATGCCTGTATCACAATCCGCGATATTTCCTTTTTTCCCGCAAACAGAAAGGAATATCAGTCCGAGTATCAATGTGGGTAGTAGTAGATAATTCATATTGATCCTCCCCGTTATCCAGGTTTTAAAACCCCATTCCGAACGATACAACATAGAGATTGCGGGGTTCCACACCTGGATGTTCCGCCATTTCCCGTGTGTAGTAGGTTCCTGAGAGTTTAAATAAAATCGTATCGAGATAAACGCCATAAGACGGATATCCTTGATAGTAGCCGCCGCCGATGCCTATATACCGCCTAAGAAGAACTTTAGCGCCAAGATAAATCCTCTTAAACGGGGCTTCCCCATACGCCGCCAAAAGGTCTCGATAATCCGCGCTTAAGTGGATTGCGTCGACATCGTTATGGAACGTTAGAGAGGTTCCCGCGTGAATCGTCTGCTTAAAGGAGCCTGGCTCGCCATCCCCCGAAAATTTCGTGGTACCCACATCATCGACTTTTAGCGCAAATCTGTAATCACAGGAATATCCTTGGAAGAAGAGAAGCATTCCGACGTCATAGCCAATGCCTTTATTGAGTGTCGCCAAGTTTTGAGTCATTCCAGATTTTTGAAGTTCCGCGATCTTTTCCTGGTCACTCACTGCGACAGCGACCGAAGGTTCCGCGACATAAAGATATTTTCCAGTTAAGCCGAGAGATAGCCATTTCCAAGGGGTCCTAGAGGCTAGGCTAGCGACTGCGCCACCATAAGCCTCGGCTTCGAAAGAAACCTCGGGAAGCCCAGTAGCATTGAATTTTTTTGCTGCGATATCGGGTTCGAAACGATAAAACAAAGAGAAGCCGCCATTGTTTGAAATCCAACTTAAGGCATTGGAAAGTCCGAAGTGCACCGGTGTTTGAAAAACCTTATCAACAAATTCTTGAGTCTGAGATGATCCAGAAGATTCGCCGGAGGAGCTGCTTCCTGATTTACCCGCTGTTTTAACCATTTCTCTCGCGAAATCTACAGACTCTTTGTTTGTCATCAGTGATGTTTTAAGTCCGAACCATCGAAAAAACGTTCCTCCGTATGGAAGTTGAGCTGGATTTGCAAAAAGAACCCCTTCCTGCGTCGCACGGGTAAGCGAAGAACCGCCGGCAGCAAGATCAAAAGGTTCTTCGTAGACCGCTTGGTTGGTTTTTCGGGCGAAAGCTACAGGCTCCGCTATTACAAGTAAAGCGATCAGTAAGAAGGTTAGTCGGAAAAAAATTGCATACACAAGGACGAGCATGACTGATCCTTCAGATTTCAAAATAGTCAAGAACACAACATTTCTGAGGTGTTTCTCGGCAGTTTAAGAACAAAAACTGAGAAGACCACAGATTTATTTACTTGGTGTGTTGTGAATATTCTCTTTTAAAGAGCGTGAAAGCGAATAGTTAGAAACCGTTTCGGTTAAAAGATATTTCGTAGTCGTTATGTAGCGGCGGAGTCAACCAATCAAATCCCTGTTAAAATGTACTTATAATCAGTGAATCAGGAGGGATTATGCTTTTTAAGAACCGTGTCATCGGAGCATGCTGTATATTTCTATTTCCATCGATTTGTTTTGGAACAAACTACGATAATGTCGTAAAAAAAATGCAAGATCTTGCGGCGAATCATCCGAAGATTGCTGTGATGATGGATATTGGGAAGAACGACAGCGGGATTTTAATTCAAGGACTAAAAATTGAAAAGCAACCTGGATTTGATGTTGTTGTAGGAAAAACCAAGCATCTTTTGGTGGGAGTACATCATGGAAACGAAAAGCTCGGCGCTGACGTTGCGATTAAATTTGCCGAAGATTTGATTCAGAACTTCTCGTTGGAGGCGGGGGAGGCGGATGACTCATGGGAGGACACTTGGCAGGGTCTTGAAGATCGGGTTCTTTATGTAATCCCGGTTCTCAATATCGGAGGCTATAACGCAAACACTAGGGAGGAAAGGTCTTCAGGAGGGTCTTCGGTCGATCCAAATCGAGACTATCCTGATGTTTGTGTTCAGCAAAAATATTTTCAATTGGCAAGCACATCGAACCTTGCGCGATTTATCGAGAAAGAAGAAATCATAGGCGCAGTGACTGTTCACGGGTATATTGGAACGTTTACGTATCCATGGGGTATTTTTACGGATAGCACAAAAACGCTTGATGATTCCTTTTATCGGGAGGTGGCGAAGGCGTCAGTAGCCATCAATAATTATCGCACAGGCACTCATACGGATATCATCTATCCCGCGGCGGGTGCATTTGAAGATTGGGCGTACTACAAGTTCGGTGTTTGGACGATGCTCCTTGAAGTTGCGCGGTCCCCTGATATCCAAAAAGACAGCGCCGCTATGATCAAATACTTCTCGCAGCTTCCTCAAGAAAGATCAACGCAGCATCAACATACCGGAAATTGCACGCAGACTAAGGGGAGCTTCCCGTCTAGACCGTAGTCAGTCTCCGGCGTGGTATATTGTGAAGCACTAGTACCCTGTCAAGATTGAAATTGTGGGTTGAGAATCAGGCGAGGCCGGTTCAGTAATCCGTGATCCGACCGGGGAGCTGGGGACCGGAGACCGGCATATCAAGAACGACCACAAAAATTAACAAGAAGAAATTTAAGGCGGTTTTTAGATCAATCCCCGTATGGGCAGCCCCTCCTGGATACATCAAAAGTCCCTTCTCATAAAAGCTGTATGCTCTCATGGCTATGACTGCGAGAATAAACGAAGTTGTGCAGCAAATGTAAGAAAGGGTGTCTAACGAGATCTGACGAATGGACCATTTCGTTTCAAAATTAATCATAAAGCTCTTGTTTAACGGATTTCATCGGAAATCAAGCGCCAAAATCATACACCCTTCCTATAAAATCCACCCGGACGGTTCGCGTGAGATTATTTCGGATAAACCGCTAAAAGCCGAGCTATCCAAGTCGTTGGCTTTTTGTGAAAAGTTTTGATTGCCTCCTCGCAATTTTAAGACTGATTGTGTTCAGGCCCCCAAGGCAGCGCAATCTTTTCAGACTTTGCTTGCTGCCTCGGTCACCCCGCACGGTGCAGGATGAGTTCTGATGTGGACCTAAGGAGAGGCGGCCTTGCCTTGTCATAAGATCTTTGATGATTGACCCGATGACTTTCTCCTTCTAGGTTTCGCAGAGCCAGGAAAACCCTCCAGGAAACAAGCTCCCGAAAAAATCGCCCTGTACACACCCCGAAAACCACTGGAGTTCTGGGTAGGCTGTGTTTTATTACAGCCTTCATTCATAACATCCTTGTCTTGTAACAAGTCTGGCTCACCGAGGCCGGGCACAGCGGAAGCCGAGATCCCAATCCGAAGAGGAGCCCGAATAGTATAGAAGGAGCGCGAACACCCCCGCACCGGTAGAATCTCGCCAACCGCCGCCACGATGGGCAGCCGCAGGGGCTCCATTAGTCCATCCGTACGTCGTTCCGTTATATCCATAGGCTGAACCATTGATATTATAAGTTATATCATCCTTGCCTAACATTGTTGGATATTGAGCCATCCCTTGTGTAAATCCAGTCTGAATACCTGTTTGCTGCCCGTTCGTATCCGTCCATTCCCAGAGGTTCCCGACCATGTCATGAACTCCAAAACGGCTGATGCAAGCACTTGCGCCGCCTGAAGTCGCTCCGCTGCGATTTGTTGGACGTGCTCCATTTGCGGCCCTGGTCCAGTTGCCACTTCCACCATGCGTGTTAGTATTACACTTTGCCGCTGCATCATCAGTTGCCAGCCCGCCACTCGTACCACCAGTTCCTGAGCTTGCCCCGGGATCAGACGTGCCCGTTGCGGCAAGCTGCCATAAACTGTCGGGAATAAGCTGCTTTCCACTCATTGCGCATGCAACAGAGGCTTGATACCAAGTTAGCCCCCGCGCCGGAATGACGTCTGGTTTTGACATGGCATAGACCGCACTGCTGCCTGAACCATCCCTATTAAAGCTCGCCGGAAGATTGCCAGCATCGGGATAATTAAAATCGCTGCTTAATCCGTCCGAAAAATAAGGCGTTCCCGTACCGTCCGCGGCTGACCAAATGCTAGCTTCGTACTTATCGACGCACCAAGATCCGACTGCGACCATCACATCATTTACGTTGCCTGTGTCGCATGAGCGGTCTTTTGATCGTTGCCAAGAAATATTACCGGTATCGTCAACCGCAAGAACTTTGCC
>CAILAO010000665.1 GCA_903832105.1 uncultured Pseudomonadota bacterium
AATTCCAAGGAACACCAAGACGCGATTAACCAGATCATCGAGGCGTTTGAAGGTGAGCATGAGCTAATGGCTTACACGTACCAGAGAGAATCTTCCCGTGAATGGACTGAAGCCGATGCGCTTTCCCAAGCCAGTTCTCGGGTTTTGAGTCTTGCCCGCCGCATGAAGAATTAATACACGGGCGGAAAACATAACAGTGACATTCTGGTCCGATCGATATTGGTGTCAAACTTTTGACGCATCTTTTGTATTACGGTAAATTTAACGAGCCTGATTTTTTCTTCTCCTTAGGAGTCTGAATCCTCGCGAAACGAGATGATTTATCATCTGGATCTTTTTGAGTTTGGTTTTAGTTGTTTTGTTTTTCCCAAATTAGCCGCTCAACGCCATTCAAAAAATAACAGCTCATAAGCCTCAAGTCTTCTTAACGTGGACCGATAAAAGCTAAGGAGAATAGTGGGTAATCTTAGGTTGTGAATTTTTTAGGTGAGCGCATGATCAAGCAGTTAATTGGTGGTCGATATCGAATTCTAAAGCGCATCGGCGAAGGCGGCATGGCTTTCGTCTATTCAGCAATTGATGAGAAGCTAGGACGAAAAGTTGCGATCAAAATACTTCATGAGCATATGGCTCGTAGCGTCGAAATCAGAAATCGCTTTAATCTCGAAGCACAAGCTGCATCAGGACTCGAACATCCAAATATTGTGAAAATTTATGACTTTTCAGGTGCAAAGTCTCAAACGCTTTGGCTTGTCACCGAAATTATCAACGGGTTTCACTTGGCACAATTTGTGATGAAGTTCACGGGGGGATGGCTCCATCCTATCATCGCAACCTGTATCTCGCGCGAAATTTGCAAAGCTCTTGAAAAGGCGCATTCTGCCGGAATTGTTCATCGTGATATCAAACCGGAAAATATCATGATCACCCACGAAGGCCGCGTCAAGCTGATGGATTTTGGTATCGCAAAAGATCTTCAGCGGGCATCGATGACACACACGGGTACATTTATGGGGTCACCCAGTTATATGTCTCCCGAGCAGATCAGAGGTGCGATGATTGACCATCGGACCGATATTTATAGCCTTGGTGTCTTGTTTTACGAGGTCACGACGAGTGCGCTTCCCTACGTCGGCAACTCGACCCACGAGATTGCTCTAAAAATTGTTGAAGGTAATTTCGTACAACCTCGCGTTTTGATGCCGACGCTTCCATCGACAATCGACGCGGTCATCGTAAAGGCAATGGCAAAGGATCCTTTGGATCGCTATCAAGATATTCGCATTATGGGACAGGACATTGATCACTTCTTAACGGCAAATGGTTTTGTAGAAAGTCATATCGAACTTGAACGCTTTTTTAAAGATAGAAACGGATACGAAGCGAAACTCGCGATGGCTTTTGCAAACATTAAACGTCAGCAAAAAGACAGCATGATCAGTCCGACAAGAGCTATCGAGCGAGATCAGGCCGAGGGCATTAGAAGCCTTCATCAAGTGAGAGAGCAGCTCGCAAAAACCGTCGATCAAGCAAGAAATGTTACAGTGCAGCAGCACTCCCAACAGGCTTCTCAACAGGTACAGCAGATGCCGGTGAGGCAAGCTGTGAGCGATAGACATACCGTTCAAGCCGAGCAGAATGTGCAGAGAAATAGGCATAGACCCCAAGCTCCACAGCAACGAGTTGTGATGGACCCGAATGCTAGATTCCGACATCAATCTGTGCGTGTAGCGGTTAGGCAGCCGAACACGTTATCAGCGCTCATCGGGATTCTCTTGGTTGGGGCTATTTGCAGTGCAACCATTTGGGGATTCTGGGCGTTTCAGAATCGACTAAAGCATCGTTCCCCTGTAGATAGGATTGAGCGTATCGACAAAAAAGATGATACGCCGATGCCATCAAGAAAGCAGAGTCCCGCTCCTGGTGAAGTTAACAAAAGGCATGATCAAGGTTCGGTCGCAAAAAACACGAATGTTCCGACACCAAAACCAACTGTCAGCAACAAGGGAGTTGCGAGTAAACCAGATAAACTTCCTCCACCTTTACCAACGTCGAAGAAAGATACAGTAGAAAAACCTACCGCTACGGTTACAAAACCAGCGAAGCAGGAACTGCAAGCTACAAAACCTGTAGCTCAGACCACTCAGGCCGCTCAGCCGGGTCAACAATCGCAGCAGACTCAGTCGAGCACGGCTGCTAAGTTAGCAATACCAGCGCAATCAGCCAAGCAAGTGCCAAACGTTCAAGCGGCACAGGGAGCCAGCGGCGAAAGCGAAGGAAATTCCGATAGCACTAAACAAACGGCGGTATTCCTCAAATCGCAGCCAGCGGCGGAAATCTACATTAATGGAGTTCGTCGAGGCACAACAGTTGATAAGGTGACCGGTAGCGGTTGGGTCACGATTCCGCCAGGGAAATCTTCCATCGTTCTAAAGCGCAAAGGTTATGAAACCTACAAAGAGACATTTCAGATTAAACCGGGAGAGCAAAAGGAATTTCCGATGATCATACTGCAGAGTGGAACGACCTATTCCTTAACCATTCAAACGACGACTCCGCCTGTTAAAATCACAGTTAAATCACCGGACGGCAGTCAGAACCAGACATTCAATTTAACGAGTCCTTCAAAGACTCTCGAATTAACAGGGGGAAGTTACGAGGTTCGCGCGGAAAGAAATGGACAGACCATGGAGCGGAATATTAGCCTGCCAGGTCCTTCAGGCAGTGTGACGTTTTCTGCCGATTTTAAAGAGAAGCAAGAAAAACAAGAAAAACAAGAAGGGAGTACGCATTAGGACATGGTGTTCGTTAGGAGCCACATACCAATGACGCAAAATCCTAATTCACGGAAGTGGATCAAGGTGGCGTGCATTTTGTTCTTTTGGCTCACGATTATGGGGCTCTTTGCGGCGTCAACAGAGCTTCTTGCACAGAGTTATGCCGCAGGTCAGGCGAAGTATATGCAAGGTGACTTCAAAGGCGCTGAAGCAATACTAACACAAGCTCTTAGGCAAAGGGCGAGTCCGCAAGAAAAGGCGACAACATATAAGTTTCTTGGAATGACGCAGTGCATGATAGGGAAGCGAGATCAAGCAGCGCAGTCTTTTAGAAAGGCGCTCAAGTTTAATCGTGGGATTGTGGTTGGTTCGGGAGAAGTTCTGGACGAAAGTGTGATAACGCTCTTTAACTCGGTGAAGAATGAATCTTTAGGCGCTAGAGCACAAAACCAACCGGTGAAACAAGCGCAAAGGCCGCCGCAGGCTTCCCGCACAAAGCAAGCGCAGAAGCCTATGCAAGCAGCCAGGTCTCAACCTGCCCCAAGGGGCGGTGTGGCTGTCGGCCCCGCGAGAGAACAAGCAACTCAGATTACTATTCAATCAAATGTTCCTAATGCGACTGTATCTATCTCAGGCATTATGGCGGGAACGACTGGTATTCCAATTGACGCAGATCCTGGAGTTTCGATTTTGGAGATCACAGCGCCAGGATACGTTAAAAAACTCGTTAAAGTTAAGGTCATGGCCAACAGACAGAATCAGGTGCAAGTCGAACTGAAGAAGATTCCTCCGCCGAAGCCAAAGCCTACGCCAATACCGGTACCTCAACCGCAGCAGAATCAGCAGCCAGGAGGATCGCCTGATGGAGAAGGCATGTATGCCGATGCGCCAATGCCACAGCAGCAGATGGTCCAACAAAGGGGGCCAGGCTCGTCGAAGCAACAGATGAAACAGCAAAGACGGCCGATGAAACCATCGCGGAAGAGGTCGTCCTCTGGCCTTTTCCTTCCTGATCCGGAGGTGGAAGAGTCATTTTACGGTGAACCGCAAGGAGGCGGACGCGACATTGCTAAAGAGTTTTCCATGGATACTGCCAGTGCAAGCTATCAACGGCAACAAGCGCAGGTGATGCAGCAACAACAAATGATGCCGCAACCGATGCAGCAGGTGCAGCCGTTACCACAGGTTCAACAGATGCCTCAAGCTGGGTATTATGCAGTGCCACAGCAGCAATATCAGACTTATCAACAACCTTATATGCAGCCACAACCCGTTCAAGTTCCTCCGCCTGCGCCGGTTTACTTGCCCCCAGCGCCAGTGGTAGCACAACCAGTTCAGCAGCAACCCATACAACAAGAATTTCCTCAACCTCTTCCTCCGGCTGAGCCATCAGTGCCGTCGCCGGCTCCTCCAGAGCAAGCTCCGTCGTACGTCGTGCCGCCGCCGCCTCCACCCCCCGGAGCCTCTTCAGGTGCCCCTACGGGATCTGGCGGAAAGGCAAAAAAATCTTCAAAAGGGGGAAGTTCTTCAAGTTCCAAAAAATCGATGTTTATCGCATTTCTTCCACTCGGTGCCGGCCAATTCCAAAACGGCTCCTACTTGTTGGGAACGGTCTTTGCAGCTCTTGAGGTTGGAAACGTTGGTTATTGGTATTATTCAAAAAACAAAGAAGCAGACAATTTTGTGAGCGGTGTCAATACCGAACTCGCTACTCGTGATGCTGAACGCGAGGCCAATAAAGATGTATGGACTCCTGAAGCGCTCGATCAATACGATCAGGAAACCGAGCGTTATCGCGTTGATAGTAAAACCTTTGAAAATAAAAAACGTGGCGAATGGCTAAGCCTCCAAACTATAGGCATTTCTCTTGCGATTCACGCCGTGGGTGTGGTCGAAGCAATCATGAGTTTTGACGACAAACCGGGTGGAAAAAAAGGAAAGAAGAAAAGTCGTGTTGGCGGTGGAAAATATCGCGGCTTCTCTCTTGATTTGCCAAAAGGAGTTGATGGTGTTGACGAAGGTCTTTCAATGCCAGACGAAAAGAAAAACCAGGAGTTTTATAGCTTACATGCCGAACATCCTTCCTCGTGGGATATGAATTTGGTCCCGAGCCCTGATTCCGGCGCCCCGGCAATAGCGATAGGTTGGTCGATGGAACTGTAGAAAGGCTATTTTTGGAAAACCGGTGGAGGCCTAACGTTTTTTAGTTTAAAGTTATCCCGGATTGAAAGTCCTTAAATAGGAAAATTCTGAGGGAACATTCACTTGAAAGCAGCTTTTATCGTTCAAAGATGTGGCAAGGAAGTTGTCGGAGGGGCTGAATTTTATTGTTTCATGATGGCGCAACACCTTTCAAAATTTATGACTATTGAAGTCCTGACTACGTGTGCGCTGGATTATACGACTTGGGCGGACCATTACAAACCTGGCATAGAGGAGATTGGCCACTTCAAAATCAGAAGGTTTTCTGTTCCTGAGCCGAGACAACCTAAGGTTTTTGAACATTTTTGTATCCAGTTGGATAATACTTTTAGAAAAAGTCGAGGACTGTTCGAAAAGACGCCTGCTGACGAGCAAGAGCGTTGGATGAAAGAACAAGGGCCTATCTCGCCTGATTTAATGAATTTTGTGAAAACGCATAAGGATGACTACGACGTGTTTGTTTTTTTTGGTTATCTTTATGCTACGACTTATTTGATCCTACCGGAGGTCCGAGAAAAAGCAGTTCTTCTTCCATTTGCGCATGATGAGTGGCCCATTTATCTCACCATTTGGAATGATTGGTTTCTTAAGCCAGCAGGTTTTATTTTCAGTACACACGAAGAAAAGATGTTTCTTCAGAAACGATTTCCTCGCATCGAATCCAAGAAGTTGGACGGTCCCATCGTTGGTATCGGTGTCACAGCTCCAAAGAACGTTGACCCGGAGAGGTTTAGAAAGAAGTATAGGATCAAACAGCCGTTTATGCTCTATGTTGGAAGAATCGATATTCTCAAGGGTTGTTCGGATCTCTTTCACGACTTTGCCAAGTTGAAAAGAAGCTACCGTATCCTCCCTGCAAAGCTGTTCAACTTTTTCAGGGGCAATAAAGCCAAGGTTTCTTGGGTTTCATGGAAGTCATGGAAAAATTGGAAGTTGATTTTTGTTGGTAAGGCCGCTATTACACTCATGAAACATCCTGATGTCGTGGAACTGGGCGCCTTGGATGAGGAGTCCAAATGGGATGCCCTGGCCGCTGCGGAACTTCTGGTTTTACCCTCTGCTTTCGAAAGCTTATCGATTGTTGTTTTGGAGGCATGGATGGCCAAGAAACCTGTCCTAGTCAACGGAAATTGCTCTGTGTTGGTTGGACAATGCTCCAGATCAGGCGGAGGGCTCTGGTACAGGACTTTTTCGGACTTCGTGTTTTCGCTTGAAAAGCTGATTGACCCTGAAGTAAGAAAGAGATTGGGTGAGAAGGGTTTCGATTATGTCACGGCCAACTATTCCTGGCCGATGATTGAACGTAAGTTTTTACAGGCACTGAAGCCATTTGAGAGAGGATAAAACCACTTCATGAAAAAAGCGCTAATTACTGGAATCACGGGACAAGACGGCTCATACTTGGCAGAGCTTTTACTTGAAAAAGGTTACGAAGTTCACGGCATGGTCCGAAGACTTAGTACGCCTAATTACACAAGAATCGAGCATATCTTAGATAATATTGAGATCCATGACGCAGATCTCTCGGATCAGTTATCGCTCATCGAAGTCATCGAGGCCTCGGAACCTGATGAAGTCTACAACCTTGCGGCACAATCGTTTGTGGCAACGAGTTGGCGTCAGCCTGTTTTGACAGGAGAACTGACGGCACTTGGTGTTACAAAAATGTTGGAAGCTATTAAAACTGTTAATAAAAACATTCGTTTTTACCAAGCTAGTAGCTCGGAAATGTTTGGTCGAGTCCATGAAACACCGCAGCGAGAAACGACCCCATTTCATCCGCGAAGTCCCTACGGAGTTGCAAAGGTCTACGGACACTATATCACTCTGAATTATCGCGAAAGTTATAACATGTATGCCGTTTCAGGCATTTTGTTTAACCATGAATCGCCGCGGCGCGGTCTTGAGTTTGTGACGCGCAAGGTGACGGACGGCGTGGCCCGCGTTAAGGCCGGTCTTACGAAGAAACTTTCCATGGGCAATCTTTCTGCGAGTCGAGACTGGGGATATGCCAAAGACTACGTCGAGGCCATGTGGCTTATGATGCAGCAAAAATCTCCCGAAGACTTTGTTATCGCCAGCGGCGAAACACACACGGTTCGTGAGTTCTGCGAGATCGCATTTTCGTTTGCTGATTTGGATTATAAAAAATACGTCGAAGTTGATGAGAAATTCATGAGACCGGCCGAAGTGGATATCTTGCTCGGTGATGCTTCTAAAGCTTTGAAAAAGTTGGGTTGGAAGCCGCGCACAACCTTCAAAGAACTCGTCCGCATTATGGTAGAGACCGATCTGAAACGTTACGGGATTTCATAAATGAAAGTGTTGGTGACTGGGGGAGCTGGTTTTGTGGCTCCCTATTTAACGGAGGAACTTCGTCGATCGAACATCGAGGTTATTTTAACTGATGTTCGTTCTTCGAGAAGTTTCGCCAATTTCATTCCTTGCGACTTGAGAGATAAGGGACAAATCCAAAAGCTCTTAGCTGAGGTGGCGCCTGATGCCGTCATCCATCTAGCGGCTATGTCCCACGTTGGCAAATCCTGGGAGAATCCTGAGAGTTTGCTTGACATAAATCTTGGTGCGACGATTAGTTTGTGTGAAGCTGCAAGAGCCCTCGGTAAAAAAGTCCGGTTTCTTTTTGCTTCAACCTCAATGATCTTTCAAAGACCTACGGGGCGTGTTGAAAAAGTGCCAGATGCAAGGCACGAGGAAGTCGAGCACTCGCAGTTTACTAGAGGTAAACGAGGAGCGGAGACGACGAGTAACGCCGCAGATGGTGCTTTTTCAACACGCCCTACGGAAGAAAGATCACGCTTTAATGAGGGGTCTCCGGTGGGTCCAGAAAACCCTTATGGCATGAGCAAGCTGGCTGCCGAATATGCAATCAGGGTCTTCACGTCAGAAAAATTTAAGCCGTATATTGTTCGTCCCTTCAATCATATCGGGCCAGGTCAATCTCGCGACTTCGTATGCTCTGCCTTTGCTCGTAGAGTTCTGGAAACTCCAAATGGCGGTGAAATCACAACGGGAAACCTCGATTCCGAACGTGATTTTTCCGACGTTCGAGACATCGTTCGCGCCTACAGGCTCATCTTAGAAAAAGAACCTTCTCAAGACCTGTTTGTGCTTGGCTCGGGGAAGGGTATAAAGATTAAAGACATTTTACACCGTTTTATAGAGATGTCGGGTAAAAAACTTCGCCCCACGCTTGATCGTTCGCTTCTACGTCCTAGCGATCCCGCTAAAGTTGTCGCTGACGCAGGGCTTGCGAAGACAATTCTGGGCTGGCAATGCGAGATTCCATTTGAGAAAACGTTACAGGATATCTTTGAGGACGCTAAAAAGAACTCATGATTCGAATTAATAAAGCAATCGTCATTTTCTTTTTTACGATGATTTTTTCCCCCTCGTTTATTCTTGCAGCAGATCAGGAAGTCAATCTTCGCGAAGCTTGTCGGAGAGCTATCGCGGGACATTATCTAAAACTCTATGACAAGAAGGAACAGACCGAGCAGTACATTGTGTTGCTGCACGAAAAGGAAAAAGAATTTGCCGACGCCTTAAAAAAAGCTGAGGTAGATCATGCTGAGCGGAAAAAGGTTTTTGATAAAAACGAATTCGATGCCAGGAAACTTTCTGACTATAACGATACGATCGTAAGAATCGATAATCTAAAGAGATCTGTCGCCGAGAACAAGGCCCTCTTGGAACAAGCGGGCGAAACTCATTTTGCCGTATCAAAACAAGAGAAAGAGCTTCGAGAAAAGATCTCCCCTATTTTTAAGATTGAGCGTCTCGAAGACAAACCTAAACTCGGATATCCTTTTAAGTTGGATTTTAACGAACCATGCCCAACGTATCGTTATCTTTGCGCATTATCTCCGAAAAACGCCAAGAAGCTCAAAAACCTCCTCGAAGAAGAAACCCCAGAGGCATGTCGGAGGTACTCAAGTTTCAGCCGATGATTTGTTGTGCTGACACCGTGGGGGGGCTATCAGTAAATTCTTAAAGCAATAAGGTAAGATCCAGTGAATTCATTCAGAGATATTTTATTACACAACACACCTCTACTGTTTGACGGCGCGATGGGGACGGAACTCTACAACAAAGGCGTTTTTCTTAATCGCTGTTTTGAGGAAATTAATCTTTCGAACCCCTCCATCGTTCATGAAATTCACGAGTCATATTTGAAAGCAGGCGCGAAGATTCTAACGACAAATAGTTGGGGCGCAAATCCTCACAAGCTAGCTGCTCATAATCTTCAGGATAAGATTGAAACGATTAATACAGCAGCAGTCTCTCTTGCGCGTGATGTGGCAAAAGGTGAATCGTATGTGGCGGGTAGTATGGGCCCTTTGGGGCTCCGTCTTGAGCCTTGGGGAGAGACATCGCGGGGAGAGGCCCGAGAGCTTTTTCGAACGCAAGCTGCAGCTCTTCTGGGAGCGGGTGTTGATCTCATTATTTTGGAGACATTTGGAGAAATCAGTGAAATTGAACAAGCCGTTTTGGCGGTTCGGGACGTTGATACGGATATTCCTCTTATCGGTTCTCTTTCAATAGGCTTGAGTGGCAATACAACGTTTGGCACTCCGCTTGATTTAGCTGCAAGGCAGCTCGATGCCATGTGTGTTGACGTTGTAGGGCTTAATTGCTCGGTCGGACCTCAAATTATGCTTGATGTGCTTCCTAAGATGAAGCTTTGTACGACGAAACCACTTATGGTCCAGCCAAACGCGGGTATGCCTCGAAATGTTGGGGGAAGAAGCATTTATCTTTGTTCTCCGGAATACATGGCTGAGTTTGCTAAGTTGTTTCTGAGAGAAGGTGTCCAGTTCGTTGGTGGATGTTGTGGTACAACTTCCGAGCACATAAAGATGATGGCAAATGCCTTGAGACAGCGCAAAGCCATGTTGACAAGAGAAACAGTGGTAACAGGTGAGGACAGAAAATCAGCTATAGAGCTTTCGACACCCGAGTTTTCGGGCATGCAGAATACTCCTTTTGAGCTAAAATCGAAGTTTTCAGCAAAAATTGCGCGTAAAGAGAAAGTGTATTCTGTGGAGTTATTACCTCCCTGTGGTGTTAATACAAAGAATCTTATGGAACATGTAAAGGTCCTAAAAAATTCGGGCATCGATGTGATTAACATCCCTGACGGACCTCGTGCGAGCGCTCGCATGTCAGCACCTTTGACGGCTGTCATGATTGAAAAAGAAGTGGGCATTGAAACTATTTTGCACTACACCTGCCGCGATCGAAATTTACTCGGGATGCAGTCTGACATGCTGGGCCTCTATGCTATTGGCATTCGAAATTTGCTTCTTATTACAGGAGATCCTCCTAAGCTTGGCAACTATCCGAATGCGACAGGTGTCTTTGATATCGACTCTATAGGTCTAACCAATATGGTCCATCGACTGAATAGTGGTTTTGACTTAGGTGGTCGAAAACTTGACGGGAAAACCGAGTTTTCATTTGGTGTGGGAGTTAACCCCGTCGCTTTAGATTTTGAATATGAAATGAAGAGATTTTTTTATAAGGTTGACGCTGGGGCCGAATGGGCTATTACTCAACCTGTCTTCGATATTGCCACCTTTTATCGGTTTTTAAACACCGTTCAATCGAACAATTTGCGGATTCCCATCATTGCAGGTATTTGGCCACTTGTTAGTTATCGTAATGCAGAGTTTCTTAATAACGAGGTTCCTGGAATATCAATTCCAAGAGATATTATCGAGCGGATGAAAAAAGCCAAAACGCCCGAAGATGCCCGGAAAGTGGGTATCGAAATTGCTCAAACAATGATGGCCGAGATGGAGAAGGATGTGAGCGGTTTTGCTGTTTCAGCACCATTTGGAAAAATTGAGATGGTTTTGGATATACTGAGGCACTAGTACCCCGTCAAGATTGAAATTGTGGGTTGAGAATCAGATGATCCGGTTCAGTAATCCGTGATCCGACCGGGGAGCTGGGGACCGGGGACCGGCATATCAAGAACGATTACAAAAATTATCAAGAAGATATTTTTTTGCTTGCTTCCGAGATGTTTTTGCTTTTAGTCGTCGGCGAATTCATTTTGGAGGTGTTTTATGCTTTGCAATTTTAGAATTTATTTGGTTGCTGTTCGTTTTTATCAGCTATGCAAGAGGATTTATCTTCCCACTCATGCCAAAAATCAGCTTTTAAGAGCCGCATCGTCGATCGGAAACAATGTCGGTGAAGGCTACGGCAGGATAGGGGCCAGGGATAAGAGGAGGTTTTATCGTATAGCCCTTGGATCTGTTCGCGAGTGTCAAACGATCTTTATGCAAGAAGAGATCACGGATTACGTCACAGAAAAATAACATGCGTCAGGATGCCAAGCTATCAGCGCGCTTGTGCTTATCTCGGGGACGATCTGGTGTGTTTCAGACAAAGACAGTCCGATTCTCTCGGGATTGAGACACGTAAAAAGTTTTTTGTTGTCCTCAAGGTTAGGACATGCTGGATAGCCAAAGCTTAGTCGAGCGCCTTGATAGGAGTTGTTTAAAATTCGCCTCATTTCAGGATGGTCTCTGTCAGAGATTTTTAGCTCTTTTCTAATTTTGGCATGCAGCCATTCTGCAAAAGCCTCAGCCATTAATACGGCAAATCCATGAAAATAAAAATACTCTTTGAATTCTTCCTGTTCATAGAGCGTGGCTGAAAATTTCGATGACACGTCTCCCATTGTCACAATTTGGAGAGGTAAAACAGCTCGCTGGGTAGGGTCAGAAGCGCAAAAAAAGTCAGAAAGAGAAAGTAACCTGTCAGAAGTCTGCCTAGGAAAGTCAAAGCAAACCAAAGCAGCATGAGAGTCTGGTGATGGGTAAACGAATAGCTTAGTTCCATCCACCCGACATGAAAAATATCCATAGATGGCTTTAGGAGCGAGAAGATTGTGCATTTTTGCTCTGGCATACCATAATTCGATAATTTCCTGACCTAATTTTTCCAGTGTCCTTTTTTTAGATAGATGAAGTTTTGAACTTAGCTGCCATTGTTTTTGAATAAGAAAATGTGTATCTAAAAAAGGAAAAATGCTCTCTAA
This sequence comes from uncultured Pseudomonadota bacterium, assembly GCA_903832105.1. GTDB lineage: Bacteria > Bdellovibrionota_B > Oligoflexia > Oligoflexales > CAILAO01 > CAILAO01. The sequence goes on from CAILAO010000665.1 coordinate 12,052, forward strand.
CGAAACGTGATTGATAATTTGAGTTCCCCAGAGTGGGGGCGTAGGACTGTCGTACACTTTTTTAATAAAAGAAGACGAAGTGGTCTTCGGTACGTTGTGGAGAGATGATTCTGTACCGCGAATAGCTTGATGAGCTTTTGCTTCCTTATTAACTTCCCTCATCGTAGAAAGGTTTTCTAGGGACTTCAAAATATTTAGACCTTGAAAAGCGTCCTTTGCATAGAAAACAGGTCCGTTATAGACGCTTTGGCATTCTTCTTCGACGTATCGACGTTGTAAAGCCGCGCCTCCAAGCAGAACGGGGATTGTTATGCATCGATTCTGAAGTTCGACGAGATTGGCTTTCATAACTTGCGTTGATTTTACAAGGAGTCCCGATAGACCCAAGACATCTGGTTTGAGTTCTTCAATTTTTTCAATAATAGCCTCAATCGGTTGCTTTATTCCAAGATCGATAACTTGAAATCCGTTATTGGTGAAAATAATCTTAACAAGATTTTTCCCGATGTCGTGTACATCTCCTTTGACTGTTGCTAGCATGACCGTTTTCCCAGATTGTTCATTTCCGTTGGTCTGCATATGAGGTTTTAGTTCACTCACGGCGCGACTCATTGTCTCAGCAGATTCTAAGACGAAAGGAAGCTGCATCTCTCCGGACGCGAATTTCTCTCCAACAATTTTCATCCCTTCCAACAAAAAGTTGTTGAGTATGTCCGTCGCAGAGTACTTGCCTAAGGCTTGCTTTATAAGAGATGAGAGATGGTGCCGATCTCCTTCAATAATGGATTTGATAAGACTTTCCTCGGCCGAAGATGTTTGATCGCTACGAGGGTTCTCCTGAGAGAAGGCAACATCAGCAAATGTTTTAAGTATAACCTTCAACGGATCATAGTCTGGTTTGCGGCGATTAAATACTAGATCCTCCATCAGTTTTAGATGTTCTTTTTCAATCTTATAAAGGGGAACTACTTTTTGTTTGTTACAAATGGCCATATCGAGACCGCTTTTGACTGCGTAGAAAAGAAAGGTACTGTTGAGAAGGCTTCGGACGTGTGGTTTCAATCCATAGCTAATATTAGAAACGCCTAGATTAGTTTTGACTCCGGGCAATTCTACTTTAATGCGTGAAATAGCCATAAGAGTTTCATTAGCGCTGTTTTTTAACTCTTCATCGCCAGAGGCCAAAGTAAAGGTAAGGGGGTCAATAATAAGATCTTCTGAATTCAACCCAAAATCGCCCACAGCGATACTGTGGAGGCGTTTTGCAATGACGATTTTTTTTTCAAGAGTTTTTGCCATCCCCTCTTCATCGATCGTGAGGCCGACAACGGAGGCTCCAAAAGTTTTGCAAAGCGATAGAATGTGTCTTAATCGTTCTTCACCATCTTCAAAATTAACTGAATTAACGATAGCTTTGCCGGGAAAAACTTTAAGCGATTCCTCAATAACAAGGGGATCTGTTGAATCGATCATGATGGGAATGTTTAGGCTAGTGACTGCTCTTGACAAAAAAGTCTTCATATCTGCCAATTCGTTTCTACCCACAAACGCTAAACAACAGTCGATAAGATGAGCGCCGTCTTTCATCTCGTTTTTTGCGATTGCCAACAAAGCATCAAAATCATCGTTTTGTAGCGCTTTGCGAAAAGCAGAAGATCCATTGGCATTCGTTCTCTCTCCGATGAGAAGAGGTTTAGGTGTCTGATCAAGAGTAACCGCAGAATAAAGGCTAGCCACCGCGTTTTCAAAAGCTGGTTGACGTGTTTTTGGAGATGAGGAGTGAAAAATAGACGAAAGCTGAGCAATATGTTGAGGCGTTGTACCACAACAGCCTCCAACAATATTGATGCCAAATTGAGAAACAAGGCGGAAGAGTTTGTCACCAAATTGTTGAGGATCCAGCGGAAAAATAGTTTTCCCGTTTTTGATTTCCGGGATTCCAGCATTTGGCATGCAACTCAGAAGAAACGGGCAGTGATCCGATAAAAATGAATAAGATGGCCTCATTTCATCGGGACCGGTTGAGCAATTCAGGCCAAAACTTGTCAGTGGAAACATCCTCATAGTTGTAAGGGCAGCCTGAATATCCGTGCCAAGAAGCATATGGCCCTGGGATTCAATTGTCACTTGCAACATCACAGGAAGATTTTGACTTCTTTTTTTTATGGTATTAAGAGCGGCCCTGACAGCAATTTTACTCTGTAAGATATCTTGGCAGGTTTCAATGAGTACAACGTCTACACCACCATCAATAAGACCTTCAAACTGCGTCGTGTAGCTTTTTAAGAGTTCGTCGTATGAAATCTGTCCAAGAGTTGGCAGCTTTGTTCCGGGACCAACAGAGCCTACAACAAAGATTTTTCGAGAATATGATCGGGCAACCTCGCGAGCAAGTTTAGCCGAGGCGTAATTAACGGCATAGGTCTTGTCAGAAAGACTGTACTTTGAAAGAACATGTTCAGCGGCGCCAAACGTGTTAGTTTTTATACCTTCAGCTCCAGCAGAAATGTATTTTTCGTGAATGCTTTGAATGAGGGAGGGCCTTGTTAAAGAGAGGATCTCATTGCATCCCTCGTATGCGCTCCCTCCAAAATCATCGACGGTCGGGTTACATGCCTGAATTTCAGTTCCAGTCGCGCCGTCAAAAATGATGACTTTTTCCATGGCTAAGGACTGTAAGCTTTGGTCTTTCATTCCGCCCCCTCGTTCGATGAATATAGAATATAAAACATGTGAAATAAAGGTATGAAAGATCGGGGTTATTTCTCGCGTTTGTTGAACCCGCTGAAATAATTGGT
>CAILAO010000666.1 GCA_903832105.1 uncultured Pseudomonadota bacterium
TAATATTATGGCAAATATGGCGAGAATAGCGATCAGGGGTTTTATCATGTCTTATATAAGATAACAAAACTGTCATTCCCGTCTCCTGCATAGATTCCCGCTCCCCGCTTTCGCGGGGACAAGTTTCGCGGGAATGACATACTGAGTCTCTTTTTTTACTGTGATCTGCTTCCAGCCTTGTGATCGTAAGATGTCTGAAACAGATGATCTCTGTGTAGCGCCGATTTCTAAGACTATCGAGCCATTCTTTCGAAGTAGTTTTGGGGCGTTTCTCGCGATTGATGAGTAAAACTCAAGTCCGTTATCTTTTGCAACAAGAGCTCCTTTCGGTTCAAATAAAATCGAACGCTCAAGGGTTGCATATTCAGATTCCGAGACATAAGGCGGGTTTGAAACAACCAAGTCAAATTTTTCTTCTTCACCTTCTTGAGCCCAAGATTCGTCATTGAGAGCGTCGCACAATTTGGCTTCGACATTCGAAACACCTAGAAGGTTTGCGTTTTCATTCAACACAACTAATGCTTCTTTTGAAATATCCCAAGCAACACAATGAACATCCTGAGCTGTTTCGGGAAGTATTTGTTTACAAGAAAGTGCGATTGAAAGAATGATACAACCCGAACCCGATCCTACATCCAGGATTCTAATCTTGTGAATTAAGGGAAATGTTTTTACTATGGCAAGTGCTTCTTCAACCACAAATTCTGTTTCGGGTCTGGGAATCAGGACTGCGGGCGACACCGAAAAATCGCGGCCCATGAATTCTTTAGACCCCAAAATATAGGCGATCGGCTCGCCTTGAGCCCTGCGCACTAGAAGCGAGCGGAAGCTGTCTCGCTCCTCTTTACTAAGAGGCTTTTCAAATGAAGTATATAAGCCAATTCTCTCACAGCGAAGGACTTTTGATAAAAGAAGCTCAGCATCAAGTCGTCCAGTGGGAAGTTTTTTTTCTTGGAAATATCGAGCCGACCACTGAAGGATCTGTCCTATTGTCCATTGCTGATCAGGATCATGACTCGACATATCAGTGTTTTGATAATTCCTGCTTTAAAAGTTCCGCTTGGAAATAGGCAGCTAAACCATCGAGAACCTCGGAAATATCTCCATCCATAATCGTATCTAAACGGTAGAGTGTGAGATTAATTCTGTGATCGGTCATGCGGCTTTGTGGAAAATTATAAGTTCGTATTTTTTCGCTGCGATCCCCAGACCCCACCTGACTACGTCTTTCGGCGGAAATAGCCGCATCCTGCTCGGCACGAGCCTTCTCGAGGAGTCTTGCTTTCAAAATTTTAAGGGCTTTATCTTTATTTTTGTGTTGCGATCTTTCGTCCTGACACTCAACGGCCAAGCCTGTTGGCTTATGAACAATTCTAACCGCTGAGTCGGTTGTGTTGACATGTTGTCCCCCCGCTCCGGACGAACGACAGATAGTGATGTCGAGATCTGCGGGATTGATCGTAATATCGACTTCATCAGCTTCGGGCAAAATTGCAACCGTGCATGCACTCGTGTGAACACGTCCTTGAGCTTCAGTCGTTGGAACACGTTGGACCCTGTGAACGCCGCTTTCAAATTTCA
>CAILAO010000667.1 GCA_903832105.1 uncultured Pseudomonadota bacterium
ATTAAAAGAATTAATTAAAAAATTAATTACCCAGCATACCCAGTTCTGGGTACTATTTTTTGTACTGTCTTGGATTTCTTCAATGATTAGAGCGGAATAACGATTCAATAAGACTACCGTTACCTCCACTCCAGCAAGTTCCTGATTTAATTAAGTTCAGAACCATCCCAGCATTTCGGACACAGAGTTACCTCCATCAAAAATACGTCGTTGAAGGCCTTTCTACAAGGCAAATTGCTGCTGAGAATTTTACCTCCAAAGAGGTCATCCGAACTCAGCTGATTAGGTTCAACATCCCTCTTCGTGAACCGCACAAGACGGGTGTGAGAAACGCCTCTGCAAGGTTCGGTACACGTCGGAAGCACGGTAAGCTTATTGAGAACATGGTCGAAGCGCGTGTTGTCAAAGCTATGGTTGACATGCACAACCAGGGCATGTCGCTTAGGCAGATCGGGGCTTTCTTGACTCAGGTGGGGGTGCCGACTAAGAAGATGGGCATGGGGTGGCATCCAGAGACGGTGCGGAGAATTCTTGAAATAGTTCGTGGCTCAAAGAAAGAGAGCATCACTAGCGAACTTGTCGAAGTTTCTCGCAACATGAAGTAGGAAATCTTGACGGAATTTTTATGGCCACCAAGATGAATTATTAATCAATTCAAGATCGGAGTTAAAGACATCTATCACCGTTGGCAGCATTGGGCGAAATTCTAGCTATTAGCCAAATCGAAAACAGCCTTGCAACTTGCAACTTGGGGGCCGACCACCTCCAAGTTTCATCAACGCAGTGCTGTCATCGAAATGCGTTTGTTATTAGCCTCGTGGTTCATCTGTTACCGCCATCTTGGCAAAAGTAGTGCATTTTCAAGTTACATTTTTGCGGAGAGACATGCGGCAAGCGGATTTTGATCCCGTGAAATGGAAGCTGCCCTGTAGTCGTTATCGGTCAAAGGGGCTCCCCGGACTGTAAGTAACCATGCTTCCAAATATGGATCTCCCCAAGTAAGAAGACGGACACCTTCTTTGCCTGGTCGTTTCGTCCCATCGATATCTTCTGTTGGACCAGAGGGTGGGTGGCGATCTGCCAGTTCTCCGTTAAACGTGGCCAGTATTTCTTCAGACGAATTGACCCCCAAATGCTGAGGAGCATGTATCCAAGTGATTGATAGGCAGCCAAGTGTTCCGTCAGTCGTCTGTGCAAAGTCAGCATCAGGTTCAGGGACTTGACGGATCGTCATTCCCTGTGTGGGATGCTGAAGACACCAATATGCAAGTTGCTCTTGAGATGTATCAGATCGCGCTCCACTTTGTATTGCCTCAAGGTCGAACTGCCCTGCTAACCCTTGAATTGCATCGGCAAGAGCTGGATTGGACTGATTTCCTGATTTTTCAAGCTGTTGGATAGCCTCTTCTCTTTCGATTTCACCTTGTGCAAGTTTTCTAAAAATCCTCGGCATTTCAGCCAAAATAGGCTGGAGCGGTCCGACGACATTTTCAAACACACCGATGCGGTCCTTTAAGGCGAAGTAGGTATCTTCCTCGATAGTACCCCTGAAATACAGATTCGATACGAGCACGAATTTCGCATTTTGCCCTATCCGGTCGATCCTACCGATCCTTTGCTCGACACGCATGGGGTTCCAGGGTAGATCGAAGTTAATCAGAGCTGAGAATTCCTGTAGGTTAAGACCCTCTGAGGCTGCATCGGTTCCTAATAGAATATCAATTGCTCGGGGATGGTTGCTTTTACAACGTCTTTTTACCTCAGCCTTGTCAACAATTTTCCAGGTATTGGATTGCGTGTCCCAGACTTCACCCCCTCTTCCAGAATAGCAAGCGATCTTATTGCCAAATCGCGCAACTAACTTATCGCGAATGAAATCCAACGTATCGAGATATTGGGTAAAGACGATTACTCGTAGGTTCTGTTGCCGTAAGCTCAAGAGCTTGTTTCTGAATTCAAGGAATTTACTTTCATCACCGAGGTGTGAAAGCTGATCAATGTAGTCCTGTAAATATATCCTTTCTGCTTCGAGTTTCGCCCGTGATTTTGGATCTTGGTAAAGTTGTCTTAATCGAGCTACTTCTTGATCAACAACTGCGGGAAAGTCAACACTGTCGTCATCATCTTCACCCTCTCCTAAGGCTCTTCTCTGTTTATCTTCTATTTCTTGTTCCAGGTCATTTTGAATAGCGAAAATCAGATCGCGTCGGCGTTCAAGACTTTTTCGAAACGCGGCGAATGAACTCGCAAGTCTTTTACGGAATACTGCCATCAAAAAACCGACACCGCTGCGCTGACTTGGTGCAAGGTCGGCGAGGCGATAAAATCTGGAACAAAGTTCGTCAATACGTCGGTACAACGCTTCTTCAGCGGGAGACTTGAAGTCAACTGGAATGTCTTCGGGTTTTCGCTCCGCCAACCCAGCCCGAAGTAACCCCTTGCTTTTGTATGCTTTCAAGGTTTCGCGAGTATGTCGAAACATGTAAACCGCAAGAGGAGTTTGGCGTGCGATGTAGGGCGTCATGGCCTCAGCCTGTTCGCTAGTCAAATTCCGAAGTGACAGCGCGAGTGCAGGGCTTCGATTGTTAAGGTTTTGGAGCAACGCCGTCCAATTTAAGTTTGTCCAGCAGCTAGAAGGTTGTTGGGGCGGCAAAGCTGGAGCTCCCATTTTCACTGCAACACGGGTCATATCAATAACTGAGGATCTATCATTTACTGATGATGAGAAAATGCGCAGATTTTCAAAAAAGTTTTCGAAATCTCGCAATGATTGCCATGGACCCCATTTTGGATCATTCAAGCCCACTAAATCCAGCAAATCATGGACCTCATGTGAGGAAAGTTGCATTGGTGTAGCTGTAAGCAACCAAAGGCATTCATATAGTCGGCGATGTTTCAGCCCTTGAAGCAAACGAAGAAACTGATTCGGTTCATTTTGGCTGAATACTTGCCTTCTTGCTGCATGTGCTTCGTCGACGAGCACCGCATCCCACTTTGGTGCGCTGAATACCGCCTGCAATCGGTCTTGTCTTGCTATGAGGTGCCTGCTCACTATAATCAAGCCATCTTCAGCCCATGGATTGGATGTCCTTCGAGTTCGTCCTCCAACGTCCTCCAGAAGCAGACCATCGTAATACCAAGCAGTCAGAGCAAACTTTTCTCGAAGTTCCTCCATCCATTGGCGAATCAGGTTTTTTGGCGCAATCAATAAGACCCGCTGCAATTTCCCAGAAAGGATCAACGAACGCAGGACTAAACCACCTTCAATCGTCTTTCCTAGGCCAACTTCATCACAAAATAAGTAAGATCGAGGGAAGTTCTTGACCGCTAACCGACGGATTTTTGCTTGATGTGGAAACGGTTCGAATGGGTGTCCATCCACCCAAATTGGATTAAGAATGTGCGACTCGCCATTTGACCTCTTGGGAGCGTCGATCAGCCATTGAGCGCAAATCCTGACATACTGGTCAATTGTTGGTGTTGTTGCGCCTTCACGGCTCAAGGGCTCGGTTGGGACGCCATCGGGCCGTTCAAACGCTCTTAAATGATCCTTTACAGCTTTCGGCAAGGGTAAAACTAATAAGCCGGCGTCATCGCCGTTCCAGATTTGTTCAAATCTCTCAATCGAGACCTGGATATCTTCCCGGTCAAGTTCATGAAACCAGCTTCGTTTGACCGAAAACTCTTCGCGATTTCTTGTCCAAGCGGCACTCGTTTCGTTTACAGACCCACTGAATTCGATGATGTTTCCATCGCTGTCGTAAAGGACGCCGACTTTGGGGTGAAATAAAGCACCTCCCTGACCTGGATAGCAAGGACGACCGGACATATCTAAGGGCAGTGCAATACGTACATCGAGAAGCCCGGTTGCAACCATCCATGCAAGGGCCCCGAGTCTGTCCCTGGCAATTGGATCCGCTTCTGGACTCCACCCTTTTGGCAGCCCTAGCCGAATGCAGTCAATATCCGACAAATTTAGGCGAGAAATTGCTGTGGTCTCGAGAGATTGTTCAAGTGCTTTTCTACCTTTTTGATATGCCTCTATATCTTCATTCGACCAAGTCGTACCCGTGATTAACCTCATTGGTGGGATCGACTGTTGTGGCAATTCCCGAACATTACTGATGAAGGCAGAAAGGCCGGTCGCAATTTGGATGAAAATGGTGGAATCAAAATAACCCGCCTGGCGATCATAGCGAACTGCTTTACTGAGTATGGGTAAATAAAAATCGTTGACCAACATCCCGGCCTGGCCAGCATAATTGCGTTTAATATTAGTTAGGGAAGTGAAACTCAATTGCTACTCCCGCCAATCTCGGATCGCCAAGTCCCAGGCTCTTTTTGCAGCTACTATACATTTTTTCCATTCGTCTGCATCAGGCCGACGGTCAAATGCGGTTTGCAAAAGGTGCAGTGTGACTGCATACGCTCCTTTGAATTCGGTTGATGACCCATACTGACTTTCACGCATCCATTTTTTAAGTGGTTCGACCCCACTTTCTTGATTATCGGTCCCAGCCATAATTGAAATGGCATTCCAAACTGCGGCGCCCACGAAGTTGGCAAATTTTCTCTCAGTCCAATCACTCCCTCCTCTAGAGTTGCGCCCTCTGATACTTTCTCCAGATAACTGGCGAGAAAGGAGGTTCAGATCGACAGCAATTGGTGATTTCAGTGTAAAAATATCGGATTCAGTTTTGACAAGATGCATTGATTTAAAGGCGTCTGGTTCGATGTTTAGGGACTTTGAGAGTTTCCGCACATCATCACTGTCAGCGACTTCACCTTGGAATGTATCCAACCACAGCCACAATGCCTGTGTATTTCGATCAACGGTATCCGCTGTAAACTCACCATCAATATCTCCTGCTTTATTGCTAATCTCCTGTAGAATTTGATCGAGGCGAAACTTCGCAACCGCTCCGTATGCTTCTTCGAGTGCTTCCGTCAGGTCGAGCGTGTCACCACGTAAATTGGTGATCGGCCAATGCCGTCCAACCTCACCCAAAGCAGGTCCAAGAGCTGACAAATATAGATCAGTACCGAAGATCCCTTGACTCTGGAATTGGCTAGCCGCATTTCGTGCAACTTCTGCAACTTTTCTGCGTACGCGGTCCCAATTCCCCGTGACCTGGGAAGTCTGCTCGCGTGGAATACAAAGCAGCAATACTGTACTTCTCGCTGCGTCCAATCCACGAACATTCAAGCTGCTTTCAGCTTCAGTATGGACCGGAATCGAAGTCTTAATATCGAAACCTGCCTCAATAAGTGCACGACCCAAGGCTCTCCAAGCTTTGGTCATTTTGTGATTGAACATCACGACCATTCGACCTGCTGGATGGAGAAGTATGCGAGCGCGGCGGAATACAGCGGCCATCTTCGATTCGTAAAATTGCTCTGCTCGTTCTGCTGCTGTCAATGGCTTTGGTCCAGCTGCTGTAGCTGCGAGTTTTTTACGATCCGAGATGGTTAATTTTTTGCCATTTTCCGACTTTGTATTGGCAAGTTTTTCATATTCTGCTGAGTACAGGGTGTTCCAGTCAGCTAAAGATTTATCTGCGTCAGCCTTCCAACGAACATTATTAGCGACTGCTTCGCGATTTGTTTCGGCGAGTTCCTCTCTAAAAAACTCCTCAAGTCCAGGAAAATCATGTAATGCGCGCTTTAACCACACATAGAAGAAATTCGACAATTCTGAATACTGGATATTGTTATAATAAGGGGGATCTACGCAGATTAGATGGACTGTACCTGGGGCGGGAGTTTCTAATTGGCTGGCATCGTTGTTGGTGATTACCGGGACAATCACCTCGGGGCGGATAGTGTGCTTTGCGCCGCCCTCAGATGTTTTGGTTTCAATGGTACTGTCATCTTCGAGATCAGAATCTATTTCTTCGCTCTGCTCGGTTTCGTCGTCCTCAACTCCATCACTAGAGTCGTCGTCGCCGCCTCCAAGAGTCACATGCTCACCGTGGATCAAACCTGCAATCTGGGTGTACGCGCCAATTACCTGTGAAGCTCCCCACATCACAGTCTCTCGTGCACCTTCGAATTCGCAAAATGCCGGTCTGAATGCGAAATCGTGACGAGAAAACGTTTGAGTCACGGTTTTTCTACCATAGTGCCAAAATGTGTTTACACTATTGTAATTAACGACCTTGCTAACGATGAAGGCAAGGTACACTGATACAGCTTCGGCCTCATCAGGAGGCAATTCCTCACGAGCCTGCTGAGATGCCTTTCTTACTTCGTCGAGCACGGTCACAGCCACTAGCAGCTGACGGGGAAGAAAAAAATCTCTCCACCTGGACATCCCATACTCTCGAGGTCTTTTGTCCTCCATGATCTCTGGTACATTTTCCGAAGGAATTAGATCAGCCCAACGCGCTTCGTTTGCGGTCAACTCTTTTTCGGCTGCTCGGACAGCAGCTATGTCGGCCTCAGTTGGTACGCGGAATCTCCACATGAAACGGGTCTTTATCGATCCGTCCCTATAAGTCAGTTTTACTGGTACCTGAGAACAGACAGCATACATCTGTGCAGGAAGCCCACCTGGGGTCGCCTGCGCTGTTCGCTTTACGATGGATTCATCGACGACTTGCGCGCATCGTGGGCAGGTCGCATGACCGCCTTTAAAAGTCGGTGTGTTCCGCGGGTGCCAAGCATCTGATCCAAGGCTTGGCCATTTGCAATCCTTCCATTCATCGACACCTACAATTTTGAATGTGCAGTCATTCCCTTGTTCTTTTGTAGGTACCTCTGGGAAAGCTGCCACTGATGCGGCAGGCTTCCCCTTTTTGGTGACAATGTGGAAATTTGTGCTGAGGGGGATATTGAGCGCACACCTCGTGCAAGGGACAGTGCGGCACCATAGCATTGCTTGTATTCGTTCGCTTCCTCCAGCTTCATGATTGGCAATGCTTTTGGAGTCAAAATGCTTCAATGCCTCTGATTTTGTCGAAGGCCACCAAGCGTCGCCTGCAAGACGAAAAAAGAAACTTTGCAATCTCGTCTCCACACCTGATGCCACGTATTGGCAGTATTTGGCAATTTTCCCTACCAATTCAGTGCAATGGCGGGCCGGGTATTCCAAAGTGGCTTTTTCTACGATTGCGGCAACAGGGTTAAGATCATTCGCATAGACTTTTAGGCCGTGACGAATTCCTTCCAAGGGAATGGCACCGCCGCCAGCCATAAAATCGAGCATCACAACTGGCTGATCTTCTGGCAGCCGCAATAGTGACCTTGACTCATGAAGCAGGTGTTCTATTAAAGAGGAAGTCGGCGAAACTGTAAATGCAGGAGAGTGATTGTAAGCCCACCCGGCAGGGAGATGGATTGGTTTGTTTCCAATCAAATAGTTTTTCGATTCGGCAATCCGTCGGTAAGCAGCATCAGTATCAGCATGAATACCAAGCGAACGCAACAAATCTCTGTGGGTTTTAGTTAGTGTTGTTGGATTGACTTCGGAAAGTAATTTTTGGAAAAAATCCCTGTGCTGTCGGAATTTATCGGGTAAATTCTCCAAATCTGTCAGACTCGGTTCTTGGAGTGCAGGAGGTAGCAGATCATCCGGTATTTTGAAGTCATGCGGTAGCAGCGCAGACAGAATTCCCACTCTGCATACCGTCGGTGGACGCCGTGCCCACCAAATGTGTAATCTGTTCTGAGGTGGTCGCTGCCGTGCGTTGTTATCCCTTTGACATTCTGCTGAAAGCGATGAGCACGGAAGTCCTGCTTCCATCAGAGATGGTTTTGTCTTTACAAAGTTTTGGCTCAAAATCAATCCTCGATAGAATCATTAAACAAGGGAGCATTGTTCTCGTGTTTGAAGAGGACCTGCTGTACCTGTTCATTAGGTAGTTTTCGTTTCGGCCCTTCGATTGTCGGTTTCCGATCAACCAGTCCTTTCGATGGAGATCCCTCATCGAGTTCCGCGAACCTTTCATCGGTTTGCTCAAAAGTGAGCAGAGTGCGAAATGCCGCCCTTGCAGCTTGTTGTCGATAACCATAAAAACACATGGTAAACCAATAAAGCACGACCTCATCTGGCAGTTCCAAAAGTCCCGACTTGAACATGGTTCTTTGAGGGGTTTTCAACAGATACCTGGCTGATACAATCGCTAGGGCTAGCTTCATCCCTACGGCATTGGGAACCCAGTTTTCTGAGTCTGGCTTTAGAATGATCGGTATTACATTTTCCTTACTGCGAGCCTTAGAGTTAATCAACTCGACAATCGACTTAAGCGTGTCAATTGAATCGCTAGAATTGGCAGATCCCAAAACTATTGCGGCTGCCTTTGTGGTCATACGATCGGACAAGTTGGGATGCATCTGGATCTCCCAAACCTGACCTTTTTTTGTGTTTGCTTGTATCGATAAACAAAATTTCTCCATCAGTTTTTGCTCCTATTGCGTCGCCTTGCTGGTACCAAGCGGACTGCGATTTGGCCCTGATCTGCATTCATTAGTGAAGTCCTGAATCCCTCTAAATGTTGATCCGACAATTTTGGCGGGTCGTCAAACTTAAGGGTTGCAGTGATTGATACTTGCAATTCACCACTTGAGAATGACCAAATTGGAGCCATCAGCGTTTGTATGTTTTCAAATTTACCTTCATACATGAGATTTATGGACTCATCCTTTTCACCGGTGTTTCTTCGGCCCTGCGCAGAAAGGGTAGAGTGAATTAAAGCGTTTTTAGGACGGTCTGCCCATGCAGCCCGTAGAGTATTATCGAAACTCTCTCTGTCCGAGACGCTAATAGTCAATTCAGCGACCCGAATGTCAGGCGACGGTGCAAGTGCCTCCCAGACTTCAGTCAGTGCCAAGCGGGGAGTATTCACTCGTTCTATGGGTTGAGGTCCGAACCCTGGTCTCAGCGGTGCGAGATTCTCTATTAGCTTTTCCGAAGCGCTCTCAACTAGATGATATTCGCCAGCAGGATCAAACCTGACATGGTGAACATCAGCGTCTGTGTAAAACTCCCCTTCATCATTTTTTTTCCACAGGAACCACACCCGCTCACGGATACCTTCTTTGATGATTTCCTCGAGATCAAATCTCGTGAGGCTCCGCCAAATGTTCCGAGCGTTTCTTTCAACGTCCTCCATATTCATGCTGAGTGATCCAGCACTCCAACAACGAGCTTTTACATTAATAGCGGTCTGAAGAACAGATGGAGCGTCTGAAATGTCAGGGCCTGACCTGCGAGGGTAAATCCCCTTTTCTATAGCGGGCTGATACAACCACAGCTCTATAGAGTCGTCGAATCGCGGTTGTGAAGGCCATTCGTTCAATTCCTGGGATCCGACCGCAATATTCAGTCCTTTTTGAAAAAGTATCCAACGATTTTCACGGACACCTTCCTGCATCGCGCGCCACAATACAGGGCGGTCTGGCAGCACTGGGAATAGAGGGCTCTGTTTTGCGGCATCCAACAGCTTCAAAGTCGACACGGTCGGTTTGTGTAAAGTGCCTTCTCTAGGCCAAAGATTATCTGAGATGTCACTGGTTTTCACAGTTGATACTGGCCGTATATTCTCCCGTATTGCAGCGGCAACATCGTACAAAAAAGTGGTATCGCTCAGTGTTGGGTTGAGTTCAGCGCTGTTTACGCGTGTGTAGAGTTTCTTCTCCTGTTTATCGTAATAGCTCCACAATGGGTCGGGATTGGTTGCCAATCCAGCCAGAAATGTGGGCAGGATGTCAGTTTGTTTGAGGACAATGGGAAGGTCTGGCTCTCTGCGCAATCGATCCCATACGTCTGCCGTAGAAATATGGGTTTCTGCCTCAGACCACAGAGGGGGTCTTTTAATAATCTCTGCTGCTAACACCAGAGGTTGTGCTGGTGTCGACTCTGGGACAAGTTTCCCATTGTTTCGAAGGCACTGGAGAAGTGGAGCTTCGGCGGCAGCTCTCCGTGCAGTCCTACGTAAAGAATCCGGACCTTCAGGAACTTCGCCAAAATCAACCCGGTAGCATTCTAAAACGCTTGCTGGCGTTGAAGAAAAAAGCGATTCGTTTTCCGAGCTGCCGGCACGAGGGCACGCCAGGACTCGGTATGACTCTAGAATTCTGCTTCTGACGTTCACTTCGTGAATTCCAATGTTTTCCTTCACCTTTATCAAATCATCTTCAAGGGCCATAAATTCAGCGGGGACTCCGGAGACATTGTCGCGTGCCTTTTTCTTCATTTCGGCAAAATTCACGTTTTCAGTCGTAGCAACATTCTTTTGTTCTTGGATTATGTCCTCCTGAACGTGTTGCCATGCCATGACTGATCGGACTGCTTCTTTCAACCCTTCGGTTTTTGTGCCTTCAGCCAGAAGGAAAAGCAGATTGTTGCGATAGATTCTCGGCTCAGAAGATGAACCTCGATTATTGAAAAGAGTTCTAACAAAATTCAAGCGCTCAGAGGCTCCTGGCGCGACTGCTCCGACTTCCTTGTCGAAGTGGATGATGGCCAGCCTTAAGTGATCCGAATGGTCGGGAATGGCTGTCTGGTCAGAGGGAAATGGAATTATTTTAAATACGTTGAAGTTGCTGAAAATTTCTTTGATCCAATCTTCAAGGACACTCTTTACTTCGGCGGGGCGCTGTCTCAGATCGACGAGACGCTCTTGGAATCGCTTATTCACTGATGCTCTGGTTCGGAAAAGATAGTGAGACCCTTCTTTGCGCATATACCATGCATGTTTTTCAGTCTCCTCAAGTGCTTTTGGAACGTAGCTCAAGTCAACATCAGGCCGACCGACCGATAATGCGACTTCCGGGGAGGTAATTCCCTTCGATCCATCTGGCAGGCTATGAAGAAAAGTCACTAATGCTGATTCGGAGGCGGCTTTCCATGGCCAGCTAGTTTCTACATTCATGGAGTGTGTCGTTGCGCTGATACTAACAACATCTGCCTCAAGTCCTCTTTCAAAACTCATTCGACCGAGGCGGCTAAGAATCTCGTCTCTAATTTCATTGCGAGTTAAGTCAACATGAAATGGATGGAGCATAAGCGTGTTGGGAATTGAGATTCTGTTTGCCCATACATACCTGATGAGTTTTGCTACTAATCGCAGAGCACCTCTAGTCGCCTGAAAATCAGGGATATCCCCGAGTCGCTCAGCGAAAAGGCTGACCAGTTCTGGATGGAACGGATAGCAGGACTGAATTTGTTCACGATAATTTGGTTCGAAGGCTCGTCCATCGATTATTGCCCCAGCATTTCTCTGCTTCTCGTAATACTCTGAATATAATTCGGCGACTTTTGGAGCATCTGCTGTCGAATATGAATCAAAGAGTCTCTTGCCAAGGACTGCGCCACGCTCATTGGCTTGAGTAGGAGTCAGATTTTTGACCTGACGACCAGAAATCAAACCGACTTCGTTTACTGATTCCATGACACTTGAGATGTATTGTTTTAACTCACCCGTTAACCTTCGGTTCGCGTCCTGTTCAGATGGCAATGTAAGGATGACGACAGTTTTGGGTCGTTGTGCCGCTATACTGAAAAGTAACTGCAGAAATGTTGGAAATTGGCTGTTGACATGCGCTCGCGGATGATCGTCTTTAAGGGCTAAAGCGCGGGCCATGTAGAGCACTAACTCGTCAATAAGGATAAGAAGTGGTGCCTCCCCTAGAGATTTGGCAAAGTTTTCTCTCCCAGGCGCTATACCTTGCTCATCGTTGATTCTGATCAGTTCATATCCCTTAATACCTCCAGCAAGTGCAGAGATTTGCCCCCACGGCGTGTATACCTTTAAGTTTGCGTCTTCAATGACATGATTTGTCCCGCTCAGCGGATCGGAGTCCTCACCAACGAAGGCTGCTATCTTGACTGTTCCCGCATCAGGGAACTGCGAAATATTAAAATCTCTTAGACAATGACTAAGCCGCGATCCTTCTCTTGCTGCATGCACGGCAGCAATTAAACTGTGCGTTTTGCCACCACCAAATCCGGTTTCTAAAAGAAACACGGGCGTGCCACCATCCTTTCCTGCCAAACGCTCAGTCACATCTTTGATTAATTGTTTAAGGTTCGCAGTCGGATAGGTGCCTCGGAAAAAACGTTCTGGGTTAAGATAATCCTGATGAGTGCCAGCGCGAGAAATGATAACGTCCCAAAGGTCTGCGGCGAAGATTGCGTCGGGTAACTCCCCCGCTAACACCTCTGGACGAGGTACGCATGTCTCAAAGATTGAGGGTACCTTACTCATCCTGGGATCCTCCATGCAACCCACGCACAGTTCCGTATTTTTTGGATTCGATCCATTGCGCCAGATCAGTGCGAATAAAGCGCCATTGTCCTCGTACTTTGAAAGCGGGGATTTCACCTCCCTGCACCATCGTATAAACGGTTTTTTCGACCACTCTAAGCATCGCCGCTACCTCTGGCACTGTGAGGATCTCGGGCTGGATCCAGGTATTTGACACTTTGGATTTCCTTCCATTATTTTCTAAAGGATTCCAAAGTATCAACTTTGATGAACTACGCCAAGAAAAATGCATAAAAATTGCCAACTTTCAACATATTCCTTGTTACACAAAGGTCTCACCTCAAGGGTGGTTTGATCAAAAAATAGGCAGCTATGCCATTTGGTGCGTTTTTTCTGAAATGAACCCAAAAACTGTCAGGCTTAAGAAATGCTTCCGCAAGATCCGAGGACACTGTTGAAGTGGTTTTGCAATCAAATCCCGATAAATTAGTACCTGAGTAATGGACCGTTTTTGATCCACAGCAGAGTTAACCCCAACTCAATTTGCGGGAAATACCTTGCTTCTTCGAGCAGTGTTTCTTCCTGCAGATAACGAGGCAGATCTTCAATCCAACAATTAGCATCGACGGAAGTCATATAATTCGCGGTTTTCTGACCATGCGATGATCTATAGGCTTCGCTGAACTGGTCGAGTGTTCCAGAGGAAATCCAATAATTCAGCTCAGAAAATGCTTTCGATTTTAAAGAATACTCCGTTTTGTTTTTTGAAAAGAAAACCAAGGCACATGCTTCATCAGTGGTATCTATATATCGTCTTGCTGCAGCGGAAAGAGAAACAGAAAATTCGGATGCCAGATTTTCGACTTCAGCCATCGAGGGTTTTCTCCGAATTGCTTCTGGCCGAAATAACATGTCTGGCATTAGAAGTTCGGCTGCAAATTCATTAGCCTCTATTTCGAGATGATGTCCGCTGACCGTGGACCAACGAATCATATCCTTTTTATCGCAGTAGAATGAGTTTCTTTGCTCTTTGTGCATCTCAAAATGACCGAGTTCATGCGCTATAGAAAATCGTTGCCGGGTAACATAAGGTTCATGAGAATTGATCGTAATAATCCCGCGCCCGTTGAATACTAAAAGCATAGCCTCCGATGTCCTTTGAGGTGCATAACGGACTCTAGCTCCCCGGTGTGCGCAAATAGCTTCGAGCTCAAGAAGGATTTCCTTCGAATCCAAAGAAAGATCTCTAATCAAATGCTGAGCCTTGACTTTGCCTAACGTCATTTTTTTTCCGCAGGTAATATTCCTAAAATTTCACAATTCTCCAAAAAAGTGCGAATTTCATCCTCTGTCAACGTATCGCCTTTCTTGTTTCTATTGAAACACAATGCTTGTTGTTGCAGATCTGGACCGAGTGCACCACTCATCAATTTGTCAAAGAACTCGATTGGATTGGCAATAACACCATGTTTCTGCGACTTAAATGATTCCGCGACAATTTTGGCTGGCTTCAACCATGAATGTTTCAGCTCCTCACGTTCTGCATCAATCAGCTTGGTTACGCGATTGATCAAACGGTCGAGGTTGATGCCCTCTCTCTGAAAAACCTCCCGAAAAGCCTCTGTATCTGGATTCTCATGATCAAGGAGAATACCTAGCAACAACCTATGAATCTTATCGTTGCTGTTCCTACTCATTGAGTTCTCCTCCGATATTCAAGGTTTCCAAGATTCTACGAGCTTTTCTTGCAATCCTCCGGCGGGTGTTTCTAACTGCTGTTGGGGTTGAATCAGAAATCGCCGCGACAGAAATATTTGAAATTTTTTTATCAGTTTCTGCAAGTTCTTCCATTGCCAACAAGCAGAGAGTCTCTTCGCCGTCTGGTTCACAAGATTTATGCAATTTTTCAAGAAAAGTCCGAGAATACTCCTGCTGTTGGGATGCAATCTCCGCAGCTATCAGATTTGTCTCTGGGTCATCATCTCCTGGTAAGTCATTTATAACGCCTTCACCATTTTCAATTTGCTGTTTGGTGTCATAACGGTTTCTTCTGTGAGCCGCAGAGTAGACGAGATTGTAAACATCACTGTCGATAACATTCTTCAAGAATGCGTCCAGATCATCGCATGAGGGGTCCCAATGACGGTATCCAGAGCCTTCGATTCCGGCTTTAATACCAGCGAGTGTTTTTTCTATAGCACCACCAACAACATCTTCGATTTCCAATCCTTTGGGCAAACTCTCTGGCACACGCCAATAGTAAGATCTAACGCAACTCTGCGCATAGATGAGCAAATTACCCGTAAGCAATTTCCAATCAGCATCCAAGAATGCCGACAATTTCGAATTTTGCTTTGAATCGTCCAATCAGGTTAACCTCGCTACTAATGTTGACTGCTCAACAGACCCCCTTTTTGACCATCGCACCGCAAAAAAAATATTTGGCATACAACATAAATAAAAACGGGAAGTTAAAAAAATTTTCCATCGAAAACGGTCAAAATGATCCATTCCTCAGCAGCACTTAATGAGAGCACATTGGCATCCGTTAATCACCTAATTTTTTCGGGAGAAACGTCAGGTTCTTAGCAAACAATAATGGTTCGCAAAAACAGCTACTTATCAATGGAGGAAACATGTCAATCTCGTACGTTTCAGACACAACGAAGTTTATTCTTTGGGGAAAAGCGGCTGGCCGATGCGAATACTGCAACCGCCCAATTTACTTTGATAATTTGACAAAATGCGAATTCAATACCGCCTATATTGCGCACATAATTGCATCTAGAGTTGACGGACCGAGAGGGCATCCAACCGAGTCCGAGCGCTTGCGTGGTGACATATCCAACCTGATGCTGCTTTGTGATACGCATCATCGTCTGATTGATAAAGATGATGTGGAGGGGCATCCTGTGGACCTTCTGCGGGACATGAAGAAGAAACATGAAGAGCGAGTTTTCCTGCAAACCAACGTTTCCAACAAACAAAGCCATGTAATTCTTTACGGCGAAAAAGTCGGATACAATAACTCCAACCTCACCTGGGAAAATGCGTTTGAGGCGATGACTCCAGAAAAGTACCCAGCTGAGAAACAACCGATTATACTTGGGATCAGGAATAGCGCTCTGTGTGACGACGATCCAGAATATTGGGAGAAAGAGCGCAGAAACTTGAATCTGAACTTTGATCGGCTGGTGCGCCGCCAAGTTGAGGATGGACATATTGACCATGTCTCAGTTTTTGCGATTGCCCCTCAGCCTCTTCTTATTGAACTAGGGCGTTTAATCTCAGATATTAGACCTGCGGAAGTGTACCAACTACAACGAGAACCAACCACATGGCGATGGCAGAATCATCCTGAAGTCAGCTTCCGACTGATACCGCCCGTCAAGGATCATGACGTTGTTGCCCTGAACATTTCACTGAGCGCAACGGTATCCGACGACAGAATATTCAATGTCTTAGGACCAAAATTGTCTATCTGGACACTTACAATAGATTCACCGCACAACGACTTCTTGAAAACAAAAGAATCTTTATGCGGTTTTCGAAAATGCATGCGCACGGCATTCGATAAAATCAAAGCCAAACACGGGCACAACACTGTCCTGCATGTGTTTCCAGCAATGCCTGTGTCTGCGGCAGTCGAATTTGGCAGAGTTTGGCAGCCAAAAGCTGACATGGAAATGGTCATTTATGATGAGAATCGTAAAATCGGGGGATTTGTGGAAGCCTTCACGCTTCGCGGTCATGATTTTTTGCGCAAGGAGTGAAAACACATGTATAAGCTAACATCTGAGAACCTGGGACGCCTCTTGAATGAGCTGTACGAACATCTTGACATTCCACCAGAGAAACTGTTGCTTGCAAAAGAAAAATACATACATCTTGGGCAGTGGTTAAATCAAGATGCCGCTACAAATTTCAGAAATAGTTCTGAACTATATCTGCAGGGCTCAGCACTTCTAGGGACAGGAATACTCCCGATAAAATTTGGAGACGAATTCGATTTAGACCTTGTCTATCGACGTGATATTCAAAAAGAATCAATCACTCAGACCGACTTAAAAAGGCAGGTTGGCGACCAGTTGGGGAGATATGTAAGCTACCTCTGTAATTCCAAGGATCTTGATATTCCCACCTTGGAGGAGGGCAAGCGATGTTGGACTCTTCGATATTCTGGGCGGTTTCATATGGACATTTTGCCTGCGCTTCCTGATCCAGCATCTGAGTCTTTAATAAAACCCACAGACGGCATTTTGATCACAGACAAAGATCTTTCAAAGTGGCAATTTAGCAATCCAAAAGGATACCACGTTTGGTTTCGTCAATCGATGATACACACATTGAATGAAAAGAGGTTGGCGTTGGCGAAATCGGCTAACGTTTCTGTGGAGGCAATCCCTGAGGATACTGTCAAAACAACCTTACAGAAAGCGATTCAAATCTTGAAACGTCATCGGGATTCGTGTTTCGAGGGAAACCCCAAGAATAAGCCGGCTTCTACAATAATTAATACTCTTGCTGCCCTTGCATACAATAACAATGACGACATTGTTAATGATCTTCACCACATTGTGAATAACATGGCAAAGCATATCGAGACTCGAGGAAATGAATTATGGGTTCCAAATCCGATAAATCATAAGGAGAACTTTGCCGACCGATGGAGAGATAACAAGGAAAAGGCAGATGAATTTTTCCGATGGTTAGATTTGGCGCACGATACGTTTTCGATGCTGGCGATTGAAAATAACGAAAACAGTATTGCAAATCTGCTGTCGAAATCTTTCCGTATCGAAGGTGCTGAAAAGATTGCGAAATCGGCATATACACGTGCCGCGTTGGCAGCAGCAGCCAGCACGGTCACAAAAAAAACAGATCCGTGGAGTCGATCATAACGTGATTTTTGCATCTTCACATTTAAAAGATATTGAGTCAGCAATCAAACCATACCCTGCGTTGAGATTGATCAGTAATGGTTTTCCAGAAATAGTCGGCACCTGGCATGTGCAACACCAAGGCGAGATCTTGGTGAGCTACGAGATAAGGATAACCTTTGACGCAGAATATCCTCATTCGCTTCCAAAAGTTTACGAGGTATCAGGCAAGATAGCACGATCTCCCGATATGCACCTCAATCCTCCGGATTGGCATGCTTGCCTTTTCGTTTCGCATCAGCGTTGGGAGATTTGGCCTATCGGTTCACCGTTTGGATATTTTCTGGATCTTCCGGTTCATAATTTTTTCTTGGGCCAAGCTCATTATGCGGCAATCGGTTATTGGCCGGATCATAGAGAAAGGAGTCACGGTGACTGCGGGATAATCGAATATTATCGAGAAAAATTTAACTGCCTTGATCCAAATGTGATCCTAA
Organism: uncultured Pseudomonadota bacterium; assembly: GCA_903832105.1. GTDB lineage: Bacteria > Bdellovibrionota_B > Oligoflexia > Oligoflexales > CAILAO01 > CAILAO01. Next base: position 17,587 of record CAILAO010000667.1, read on the forward strand.
ATCTCTTGACTTCTCAGATTCCTGACAAGATACCTCGTCAACGCAGATGCCTATGTGACAAACAGAAGCGTCTTAAGTACTGTCATGGCCCAGTTGCAAAATTGATTCAGAAAAACCAAGAACCTGTTTTGTTGCGGCAAGCGATAGAAATATTTCGACAACAAGCAGCCAAAAAATAACCGCCTTTATTTCCGAAAAGTCATCTTCCCATCTTCGAGTTGAAAATTGTATGCACACTTGTCAAGGCGCCACAGCAAAAGCGGGCAGCTTTCACGAATTCTTCGACATAAACAGTTGCTTCTTGTGAGGCACCGCCATACGCAAAAACCGATTCCCGTCGCGAGTGATGGGAGGTGTCACGCTGCGCCACGTGGTGCCGGACGCTGCCATCGCAGACCCAGACCGATACCACGGAACCATTGATGACGAAACACGTTTGCTGTACGTCGCGGTGACTCGATCACAGAAATACCTGTACGCCACATTCGCGCCAGTGGATGGCGACCAACAGCAACGACGCCGATCAGACTTCTTTGACCACATTGCTGCGCAGCAGTGGGTTTCGACAAACTCGGAATCGATAACGGCTGACAGACTGGAGCCGCAACCCATACCGCAAACCCCGCAAGTGAGTTTGTCGTTCTCCGAGATGAAGTACTATTTCGAGTGTCCCTACCAGTTCAAACTTCGATTCCTTTACGGCTTCAACGCACCGATCCACGAGGCGCTCGGATACGGGAAGGGGCTGCACGACGCGCTGGCCGGAATCCACAAACGGGCACTTGAAAATGATGTCTTAGGCAGAGACTCTGCTGCGGCACTCATGGATCGCCATCTTAACGTACCTTTCGCATATGCGACTTTGCGCGATCAGCTGCGTAACTCTGGCATCAAGGCGATCGAGCGGTACTTTGACGCGCATGGCAAGGAGATAGCCAACACAGAATTCTCGGAAAAGCAGATCATGGTGCACGTTGGGCCTGGGATCACTGTTGAAGGTCGCATCGACCTGATCCGTCGCCTGGACACCGGTGAAGTGGCTATCGTCGATTTCGAGTCGTCGGACCGGGCTCAGGCCGAGGACGTCACCCGCGATCAACTCCACAATGGTTTTTGTGAAATGATAGGTTTTGCCGAAAGACACATGCCATGATTATCGGACAACCGAATCTTGGCTCGTCGTATATGTCAATTCCGGCCATGGGTGCCATTAGGAATAAAACAAAGTACGCAAATTTATGTCACTGGGATTAAGCGGTAACAGATATGCAGCTTCTGTCAGAAGACGCTTGGCGGTGGTAATTTACTTTTTGGCTACTATGTAGACGTTCGAGCTTGTGCACATCACCCATGGTGTATGGTCGGTTTGAAGACACGGCATTTTCCAAAAAATCGAGCATAAATTCTCAGAAACTGTCGTATCATGATAGCTGGACCACCAACCCCGCGACTTTTTCTGCACCAGGGATCGTCTATGTTATTATCAAACATCGTTATTGTTCTTTGTGATCGATGGATGTGATAATAGAGGTTTAATTAGGGTACGGACGGCAAATATTGTGAACTTATGAAGAAACGCCACTTTCCTAGCTCCATTGAATCAAAGCTTTCGCAAGATGAACGGGAGCTTTCCGCTATTGGGGCTTTTTTCGGTTTTGACTGGTTAGAAAAAGACCTCGATACTCCGGTTCACCGCCTTTGGTCCGATCTCTCAACAATTGCGAGCAATGAACTCTATATTTACGATCAGAGCATCAGAGCGTTGAAGGTTCTTCCGAAACCGTGGGTCAGAGAGAGATGCTCTCACATTCAAGGGGAAAAGCAATCCCGCGCAATCGCTGGAGTGTTGCACGAGCTGATTGTCGCCGGAATGTTTTCGGCTGGCGGGCACACAGTAAAACTGCCGTCCAAAAAGCAACCTGTATATGATATCGAGATTGTGGGTAAGAACGAGCATATTTCTCGCATCAGCTGTAAGTATGTTGGCGCGAAGACCAGCGAAGTTAGGTTCCATGAGGTGATCGAGGATGTTACAAAACAACTTGTCAAGAAGATGCTGCCTGCCTTCCCGTTAAACATGATGTTGCATATTGAAAGTCGCAACTATGAAGCCGTTGCAGCTTCCGTTGTCCGGGCTTTTGATGAAGCATACAGAAAACACCGGGGTGCACAGGCACCACTGATGTTCGGTTTGACCGATGAACCGAAATATCTGTTCACACTCACACGTTTGGGAGAGTATCAAGGTCTTAGGTTCAGCAGCATTTCTCCATCCTATTCTCTTATCGCCTGCTATCCGATTCATCCAAATGAGCAACGCAAGTTCGAGGAATGTGTCGAAAAGGCCGCTGAAGACTTTCAGAAAGTCCCAGCGCAGAACTCATCGAATTTAATTTCAGTGCTCGTAAACGTCTCTATCGACCTTAAGCGGGCACGCGAATGGATCGAATTGCAGTTTGCAAGCGGAAATCTCTCTTCCATTGATGGGATCTTTGTTCTGCGAATGCAACCCATTCAGGAGAAAATTGCCGAAGATAGCTGTACAAACATCGTTTGTACAGAATTCCTTTTCATCGGGAATCACCCTGATGAAGATTATGCCACCTTTGTCACCAAAAGGTTTGGGAAGCCTCTCACCATGGTTGTTCCGTTAGGAGCGGTCTCCGAATCAGAAACCGATACAAAGATGTGCTTTAACGGACAGGAGTTTGATCTTCGTGGCAACTATGTGCACTTCGGTGGCGAGCATTTTATTGAAGGCAAGAACGACGTAATAATGTCCTTTCCCAACCTACCAAATATTGCTGTCGCATTCGACATTGATCCGATGAACAACGGAAACTTGGTGCGCATCACCCCTATTGATAAAAACCGTTCTTACTTTCTGTTGATCTAGACCCAGGTAACCCCAAATATGCCGGAAAAACAAAGTGCCGCCTGCTACCGCTTGTTTGGTGATGTTGGGAGTTATCTTCAATCCTCATGCTGCTGTGTGGTTGTCGACAGTGTGGTGCCATAAAAACCCGTAAACCATCAACTGAAATTGAAAAACTCGACCATCGTAATCATTGGGAGCTACGATCGCAGCCTCTAAATACAAATAGTTATGAGTTCTTGAGAAAGAGATCTTCCTCTTCTCGATTCCAATTGCAATGACCTAATCAATATTTTGGTATTGATCAGAAACTAAACCCCATCATTGTTTTTGGCTTGCGGTCGGTTTGGTTGACTCAAATTGTTTTCGGTTTTACTATCGAGTCATATACCCTTTTGCGGTTGGGGGAAAATTCAATGAGAATCAAAACCAAATCCAAAAGGCTTATCACGGCTCTGAACTACGTCCTGAAGAAAATCCCAAAGAAGGATCGATGTACTTTGCTTGAAAACCTTTTTCGAGTGATATCTCGGAATAGTTTGCGGACGCCCGGAGATACTCTCGGTTCTGTTAATATCTGCCAAACATCGGCTGAATTCAGGCCCTTTTTAAAGCTTGATTGCGATAGGCGGCAGCTCTTGGGGCAGATACTCTTCTACAAAGATGTGTTCAGGTTATTCAGCGACAAAGCACTGATAGGCATTGTAGCACACGAGTTTGCCCACGCTCTTCGGGCTTTTCGGATAGGCGGAAATTGGTACGATGAGATGCAAAAGAGATGGCGACGTGAAGAAAAGTACGCGAATAAAATTGCTGCAACCTGGGGTTTTAGCTCAAACATCAAGGCAATGGAGCGGGAAAGAAAAGAGATTGTGGACCCGTATTTTACTTTTCGAAGAAATGGTCGGTAGCCTTCCTTCTATTTGAAGATCGGGAAGTTTTTGTCGCTTATGAAAGGAGGTTAGATTTTTGGAACAAAAAGCAATATATCGCAAGGCAGTGAAGCGTTTCGTATTTGTTTGCCTGCTCACTACATGCGCCCTATTTGGATCGGCGGGCACAATTCTTTGGTGGCGAGGGTGGTTGTTTCTTGCAGTGAACATGACTGTGGTCGGACTTTTAACTGGGGTTCTTTTCAAAAAGTCACCAGAACTTTTGCGCGAGCGACTGACAGCAAGAAAAAAAGCAAAGCCTTGGGACAGGCTCATCGTATTATTCCTCGCGATGGTTTTTCCTCTGATCATGATAATTCTTGCCGGTCTTGATAGACGATACGGTTGGACCACAGGAGTTCCCACGTTTTTATCCGAGGTTGCTTTATTTGTGATGATAGCAGCCAATGCGTTCACGGCATGGGCGATGAAATCAAATCCATTTTTCTCAAGCCACGTTCGGATCCAAGAAGATCGTGGCCATATAGTGGTGAGTCAAGGGCCGTATAAGCTAGTCCGCCATCCTGGGTACAGTGGCATGATTATTTTCAATCTTGCCGCGCCCGTTCTCTTGGGTTCTTTCCCAGCACTCGGGATTGGCCTGGTGATCTGCCTTCTTTTTGTGACCAGAACCTTCTTAGAAGACCGGACGCTGCACAAGGAGCTGGCGGGTTACGCCGCCTATGCCAGGAAAACTAGGTTCCGCCTTGTGCCGTTTGTTTGGTAATGGAATTAGGTTGGTTTTTTCCAGGTTCCATTTTGAATGGCTTCATCACGCCATTTTCTTAGCATTTGAAACACCTCAACAACTTGTTTGAACTCTTCATCTGTCAGATCCTTTTTGGAGAGTTCTGGTAGTGCAGTAGATGATTCGTCTTGAAACGTGCCTCCCTTAAAACCGTTTTCAAGATCATTTGCCATGTTTTTTTCCATGAGCTATTAAGATTCCATATCGGAAAATGACAGGGTATTAGCGTCAAAGTGTGTTTTAACGCTGCCCAACGGACCTTTTCTATTTTTTTCGACAACGATCTCAGTGTTAGTCCCGGGCGTTGAGCCTGAATCAATGTTTTCAATGCGATGGATACGCAAAACTACGTCGGCAACCTCAACAATAGATTTGGCTACGGCTTCTTCAGGCGTCTTTGTGATTTGCGACAAAAGCATGACCGGCAACTCAAGCGCCGCAGCCATCGCTTTCAGTTCTTTGGCTATATCACCGAAGTCACAAGACTCACCCTCAGATTTCATGAGTTGGAGGTAATCGACGACAACAAGTTCGAGCCCTTGAGCCTGTTTCAGCTTTTCACATGTAGTCGCCAGGTCTCGCACAGAAATTGACCCCTCTTCGATCATGAACCTTGACCCAAGAGCACCGACACTTCGAATAGCATGATCCATTCGATATTGTTCCCTTGGCGTAAGGTTGTTCTTTCGAAGTTTCAAATAATCCACACCTGACTCTGCGGCAATGATTCGAATGAATAACTGCGCCGCTGGCATCTCCAGTGAAAAGAAAGCAACTTTGGATCCGGCTTTTGCCGCTTCAAGTGCGAACTTTGTCGCTAGGGCGGTTTTCCCAACAGCTGGCCTTGATCCTAGAATGATCAGATCTCCTTTTTGCCACCCACCAACGATTTTATCAATGTCGAAAAGACCTGAAGGCACCACACACTTATGATCTTGCGATAGGCCACCTGACCACAAGGCATCGTTCGCCAAAGACGCAGCGTTTTTGCCCAATTCAAATTTTTCCATAGCACCACCTCGTTCAAAAAATTGCCATCAGCGCGACTTCATAACCCTTTGGAAAAGCGGTGGCAAGCCTTTTTTAGCTTGAGAGCTAAAAAAGAAATTTCGAAAACAATTTCGGTATAAGTAACATTCAAATTCAACTGAAACACGTTAAGCAGCCTTATCGTGTGGTTGATCGTATTTTCGTTTGAGCCATAAATCCTGATAAATCCGTCGAGCGGCCCAACCAATATCGTGTATATATACGCCATTAACACTTGCGCCAACTACACCTCCAATCGCGGGAATAGCCTGCAATGCTTTTCGTTTTGTGAGATTGATCCCTAACTTTTGCGCAAGATTTTTGACAGCTAATATTGCACCCTCTTTACTCGTTAATGCCTTTTGAAAACCTTTTTCCGCAACGTCTGTAGCTATTTTTTGGACGCCTTTTTCCGCAACGTCTGTAGCTATTTTTTGAACGCCTTTTTCCGCAACGTCTGTAGCTATTTTTTCGATCCCTTTTTTTGCAAGCTCGTTGGCGACTTTTGCGTGCATACTTTTCCAAGTGGCCTTGGCTAAGGTGACCTTGAGTGCCTGCAATGTCGCCAGCGCCACGGATTTTTCTTCAATGGAATTAGCTCCTGCTGCAGCAAGAATACTAAAAATAATTTGTCGTTCTTCAGGAGTTTTGCATTCAAAGCCATAACATAAACCAATTTTATGAATTGTCCTCATAGCAAATGTAATAATTGTTGGGATATCGACCACCATCCCCGGAAGTCCAAAAAAACCAGTAACGCCACCTTCAGCTACGGCAAGCCCAATCGCCCAGTTGTGAACTGAATTTGAAATACGATCTAATGTTTCAAGATTGCAGGATTCTAACTGATCCAGAGATTGCACGGAAGCCTCTTTAAGGATATCTGCAGTATCCGACAGTTTCTCACCAATCCAATTAGATCCCATTAGAGCGCCTTGAATGGCTTTATTTGGGATTACAAGAGACACTAACCATATAACAGGTTTAAGAGCAAATTCAACATATCGTGAGATAACCCAAGGTTCTTGCTTTTTCCACTGTTCAATTTGCGTGTGTTGCTCTTGTTCATACTTTTCCATAGCAGATTTCCTCCTGTTGATAGTAAAAAAAAAACGGCCCCCAACCATGGTGGCCGCAATAAAGGTTAATCCAAAAATTTTCCGCCATGTTTGATGATAATTTCTTCTAAATCAGCAAAAATATTTTTACGAAAGGCACGGTGGGCAAAAGCAACATTTTCTTTTTCCAATTCAAATGCTGATCCGCCTGATACCCGGTTCTCGACAAAAATGAAGCTGGACGTTCCTAATTTGGTGACCTTGATTAGAATCTTTTCCGCATCCTCCTCAATGTTTACGGCATTATGAAGGCCCTTGCTTTCAATCGCTTCAATGAATAGTTCCAATACTTTTTTGCGTTCCAAAGGAAGAAAAAATCTCAAGCCTTAGCCCTCCCCATAAATTGTTGTCTGAAACTTTTGACCATTGCATCTCCTGATATTTCCTTTTCCATCAGTTCAAAAATTTCTCTTGGAATTTCGACAGTTTCGCCACCGACGTTTATGAACAAAAGACTTTCTCCGTTGCGGAGGAGGTTTCTTTCCCATAGAGGGGGAACATCGAATGTGTGTTCTGTCTTCTGGCTGCCTTCATACACATGAAGAGTGTACTGCCAGAGGGCGAGATTGAGGCTGAGTTTGATGATAATTTCCATGGTGCTCCTACTTTACGCAAATGGTGCCTGGTGTCGCAGAGCTGCTGTCAACATCGGACGTTAAACCGGTATCCACCAATCTAATCATCCACCGGCCAGTTGACCCCGACGTTCCGCTCCAGTAGCCAATGTTCCCGTCAACAATCAAACCAGTCGTGCCATTTGAGATGCCTTGAATATAAGCTCTTTGAAGCTCCTCTTTCTCGGCAAGTCGCCATCCAGACACCGCATTAACAACCAATCCGGTGCAATAACTATTGGCATTTGCCCAGGTCTTTTGACCACCACTTTTTGTCCAAATAAGGCCGCTAATGCGGTCTTTTATCATGCAGTCTGCGGGATAAACCGAACATGTCGTGCTGCCGCTATGAGTAATATCTTGGTAGCTTTCGCCATAACATTTGTCAGCAGCGGGCGCTACACCACTTCGATTTCTACATTTCATATTTGCCTGACCAGTTGTTGTTCCCACAACCACGTCCTTTCTAACGTCCCAGGGATCTGGAGCATCTGTGCTGAGCGTTCCAGTCAAACCAAAAATTGCGACACCGCTTTTGATGTTTTCCTCAACAATTGTTGCAGAGCCGCCTCTTTGATATCGATTTCCAGCCGCATCGAACCATTCGAAGTCGGAAGCACTTTTAATTTTGGCGTCAAAAGTGGCGAGATCAAGATCGGCTGTGCCTGTCGCGCCAATGAGAAGCGCCGAGGATGATGGATAGATGCCCGTTACTCCGGCGACAATGGCGTCTTTCTTTATGTTGGATGCAACCAGATTTGTGAAGCTTGCGGATCGAAATGCTGCAGTGGTTATACAACCCTGTTGATTGTTATCGGTGCAGTTTGTATGGGACTCTTGAATCACATTCCCTGAAATTCCCGCGATGGCGACTCCGGTTTTTACATTTCCTGGCACCAGATTTGATATATCCGCAGCCTTAAACGTTGCGGTAGTTATGCAGCCTTGCTGACCATTATCATTGCAGTTGGTGTGAGATTCTGGGGTGATGTTACCGCTCACTCCCGCAATCTCCACTCCACTTTTGATATTGGAGGCGGATAGATTTGTTAAATTTGCAGACTTGTAAGTGGTGTTGGTTAAGCAATTGGTTTGACTATTATCTGAACAGCTTGGATAGCTCGCATAATTTCCAGTCACTCCCGCGATTATAGTGCCGCTTTTAATATTTTCAGGTAGCAAGTTTGATATGTCGGCGGATCTGTAATTCTCCGTTGTGACGCAGTTTAATAGGCCATTGTTCAAGCATTTGCCGTATGGACCCGCATAGGTTCCAGTAACTCCAGCTGTTGTCACACCAAGAGCAATCTTGCTGGGAACTAGACTAGTCGTACTTACTGCAACATATTTGCCACCGACAGAACAGTTAACTTGCCCCTCCGTTATACAGGGAATATTTACCGTATCTTGATATGTTCCGGTTATACCCGAGATAATAATTCCCACCTTAATATTTTGCGGAAGCAAATCTTTTAAGTCTGGTTGTTGCAATGGTTCCGGCATTTGACCTTCGCCTATAGAACCGTCGCATTTCATAAATTTAACACCAACCAAAACTTTTGAAAGATCGGGATCCGCGCAATCAGGATCAGTCAATTTTGCTGCCTTATCGCTAGTGATGGCATCGTTTGGATCCTTTTTCGAATTTTTGTCTGTGTCTGTATTTGTCGTTTGATCCTGCGGAACTTGGTTTTGAAGGCCGCAGCCGAACACGAGCAAAAAAACCACTGCTATTAGAATATGTTTCATGTGTGTATTCCTCCTCACAAATAATTTGGTGGCTTAATGTCCTTGCATCATTGCGCGTATTTCAAAAGCATCATCAAGACTGTTTTCGCCCTTACGTGTTTCGACCCAAGTGCCATTACTGGTAAAGTGGCCTTGCGCTTTGAAACGTTCGCCCGGTAATCCGGCATTGCGCCTGGCGATGCCCATCCGGCGTTCGCAGCGTTCTCGGGAGTCTTTAGTAGCAGAAATCATCTTACGGAGTGTGGTGGTGAGTTTCTTTTCAGCTTTATATTGCTCATCGAAGAAGCTTTTTTTTACGACCTTGATTTCGCCGTTCACCAGACCAAGTTCTTCCTTGATTTCGACAATGTCCTTAAAACTGTCAACTTCCTTGTATTCTGGGAGTTCGCCATTTCCACCGAGTCTTGGATCGCTGATGTCAGCACGACATTGTTTTAGGACATAAGCTTCATGGGCATAATCAGCTTGAAGACGCTCGTTAAGGCTCTGTTGGACAAGCAGTTCGTCGGTAGCAAGGCTTTCTTCTTGAACCAGGATTTGGTTCTTGTCATTCAGGCCGACCACCGCATCGCCAACTTTCCCCTTGGTGGCTTTGAGGTCAGCATCAATGTCAAATGCAACATGATCCCTTGTTGCACAACCAACGGTGAAAAAAGAAGTTAGAATAAAAATCATTGTTAAATGTCTTTTCATAAAAACCCCTTTCAATGTGATTCTTCCGAAGCATTTGGCCGGTAATCATTCCGCATTGGAAAGTGGCTTGCTTCGGTTTTAGGTTGCTCTTGTACTTTCTTTGGTTCAGGACATCCCATGGCTTCACGCTCTCTTCGGTAATATTCATCAGGATTACTCATAGCCATGTTCATTTCCAGACCATCATAAATAAGCTCTGCTGGGCTGCTAGATCCGATAGGCAAAACAATCTTGAAGCAATCTTCGTTGCACCCCAATCCCTTAGGACACTTTGTCGTTTGGCAGCCAAGGAGCATCAAAATTATCGCCAACAATATTTTCATGTTTTCCTTTCTATTTTTTGTTTTTATCCGAAATGTCTTTTTCGATAAGTGGCACGGCACGCTTTACATCGACCAAAAGCCAGCCCTGAAAAACCCGTTCGAGAGGCAACTCCTCCAATGTGGCGGGTCCTTTGTCGTTTTCACCAAAAGTTAAGTAGTCCAAGCTCACATTGAAATACTTCGCGACTTTTTTTAGGTCATCGAGAGACCGTGGACTTGCTCCAGCGAGCCACGTTCGTATCGATGACGCTGGAATTTGCGTGTCATCCGCGAGTTTTTTCACGGTCATTTTTTTCTGTTTCAATAGATCTGCTAAAATTTTCTTTAATTCCATATATACTCCGAACGGTCGGTCTTCGACCCAGTGTCACTAATCGGATATAAAAAGAAGCCCTTTGAATAAAATCGTTAATACGTTCCGTGAATCGTGATTACGTTCGCGCATGGCTTTCTGGAAGTCTTGATGGGTCACTAGTGAGAGTTGATTGAGATCAGCAAAGGCGAGTCAAAAAAACTGAAGCGCGTAATTACGTTTGGCTATCATATTTTACGTTTTAGTTAGCTTGACGCGATAGGAGGCGTGAAAATGGCGTGAGTCTGAGGGACTCAAATCATCATCGAATCAAGATCTTTCCTCTGAAGGGTTTGCCCTCCTCCGTGAGGGCAGGACGGGTGGTTAGATAACCTTCTTCAGATGAACTACTTCCCCCACGGGTTTCCCAAATATCGTTCCTGCACTCATTGAGAAAAGTCGTTGCCCCGCGGCAAAGCAAACGCCATTGAAAATTGCTACTGCAGCGAGCTTGCCGAAATTTGATAATGTCTCAGTCCAATCTCGCTTGTCTTCTCTATTGCGCTGTGGTTGTTGACGAGCTGTTTCTGTCATTTGTTTGTCCTTTCAATAAAAAATGTTTGAGATAAAAACCAAGATTCCAATTTACTTACTTATACCAACAAAATCAGTACGTTATATGGCATAAGAAACTTGATAGATTTGTATATCAAGAACAGTAATTCTAAGGAGGAATTTCAAAAATGAGGAAAATTAGTGAGCTTACACTCCCTGAAAGGCTTGTGGTTCTGGGAAATGCAGGAATCGCCGTGTCTACAATGCTTGTGAGCATTGGGGTTTTGTTGAGCATGGCTGCCGCCGGAACCCTTCCAAATGAGGTCGTCCCGCCAATAGCCGTTCCGCAGAGGAACCAAACAAACCCCAATAACGCTCGCGCGTATTTTAACGATTAGGTTTAACGATCAGGAGAACGTCATGTTTGAAAACAAAGAAATTATCCACCGAAAATACCAAATTATTATGAGCGAAATTGAGCAAAAATATGAGCTAGCGCCAGTACCTGAATCCGCGATGCATTTTTACCGGTTGGTTTCATTGGTTTACCACGGCAAATTACGGATCTATTTTGATCTGTATGGATGGCTTCAAATCAGCCCAGCTCTGGCTGAAATGGGATCGCGAGATGTGCTAGGTCGAGGTCTTTCCCTGTTTGAAAAAGACACCATAAATTTATTGAATGAACGTTGCGCCGAAAAAGAACGCCAGAAGGCAATTCCGCTTCTCACCGAACGATGCGGGGGAGGGAAGTCGTTATGAATGCTATTGCCGAAACTAATGACCGTCTGAGAAAAAATATCCCATTGATCTGGCCGCCACATAGACTCGTGTTGACGCGCCGGGTGGCCTCGATGCCGGAAGATCTTCTCAAACGTGTCTTCGAGGCCGTGAGAGCGTTCGACAACTTCAACCGCGATAACGACCCATATCACGAGCACGATTGTGGAATCGTTGATGTCGACGGCGACAGGTTCATTTGGAAGTTTAACTACTACGATGACGACTTCGAGTTTTTTCGGGAGAACGGTAACCGGGTGTTAACGATCATGCACGCGTCAGAGTACTGATTTTATAGAACAAAAATGGTTGCGATAACATATCTTAGGCTAACCAATCATGACAAAAATGAGGTGTTATAATGGAAAATCTGCCGCAAAAAGTGGATAAATTTGGTTCGGATAAGGTTTTCCCAGTGCTTCTTGCCCGATACTTTCGGGAGGAGATCGCGGGAAAATCGCCGCTCACCATCAAGGCAAAGAAAGACGACTTAAAGAAATTTTTGATATTTTACCAAGCTATGAACGGTCACCTTCGCGCAGATGAATGGATGGTGAGAGACACGAGACTTTTCTTGGACGAGCTTCAAAAGCAGAGTTACAGCCCTGCTACGATCAATCGCGTTCTTGCTACGCTCAAGAGTTTTGGTTCTTGGCTTCGAGAAGTTGACGTACTCAGAGTCCTCCCTTGCAAGGGTATAACTGAACTTCATCTTGAGCCATTACCACCCAAAGCGATTCGGGATATCGAGTTTCATAGGCTCAACAAGTCTGCTGATGTTCTGGTCAATGGTGGCAGTGCAAAGTACTCGCAGGATTTTCGAAACAAAGTCATGTTGGCGACCCTTGATGCCAGCGGACTCAGGGTATCCGAGCTTCTCAATTTGAAGTCAGACCAGCTGCAAGGCAAGAAGCTGGTGAACGTTCGCTGCAAGGGCGGCCATGTCCGAGATGTTCTTATTAGGCAGGACGTAGCTGAAATGATACGTGAATATGTTGAGCAACAACGAGTGGCAGGCTCATCGTTTCTTTTTACAAACCGCTACGGTGGGCAGATCAGCAGGAATGGCGTTGCAAATGCCTTCGACAAAATCGCAGGCTACGCCAACGCATCCTTGCCTATTGACCAACACATTAACTTAACTCCGCATCTGCTTCGGCACCGGCATGGATTCAAATGCCGAGAGGCCAAGGATCCGGTCTTTGCGGCCAAGAGGCTTGGACATAGGAGTTTAACGTATGTGGAGCGCTATTCAAAAATGAATGACGGTGAGGAAAGTGTGGTTCTCGAAAAAGTCTAGCAGAACGGGACGGCTGATTTCTCAGCCGCCACTTCTTTCGGCTGGCCCCGAAACTAATCAAAATCATTCCTTCCGTAATTTCGGGTTGGGCGATATCGATATTCTCGCGATCGCAAAAATCTCTTGTATCTTCGTGGGTTACTCTTTCAAAGCGAACATCTTCCCTCAACAGTTTCTGTTTTTCGAGGTCGAAAATTCTCGCTCCAGATCCCCAAAAGTCAGATCACAGTGGCTTCGGAATAGCCAGATGGAGTCATGCGGGTTGTTGCTACGAGACTCTTCTTTTTAGGCCTCATCATTGTCATCGAGCCCTTTTGTGGTCCGAAGAATAATCAATCCTCATCATGATCGAAGACTTGTCGCGGGTTCGCAGAAAGCCAGTAGCCCCCTTTCTCATTATGAAAACTGAATTTATCTGCGCTCGGGAACTTCTCCGCTATCTTGGAATGAAGTTCATATAGCATAAGATCCCAGTAGTAATTTCTATCGAGTTTTTCTTTCATTGGGATTCTGGAAAAAACCAGCAGCACACTAGGAAAATCATCAGACAGACCCATATAATTGGAGACACGAAGCAACGTATGACCGTTTAATGCCGCTGTAACTGCTTTTTGAAAACAGTAAATGCTAATTGCTTCACCATCATATCCAAAACGACTGTCCGTTAATTCATGCAAAAATTTATGTTGCTTTGGCAGATGTCCAAACCTCAATGTCTCATTCATCTCTAGATAGATGCGATTCATTCCGTGTGTTCCAATCTCATACTCTGGCCTCCATGCAATGTGATCCTTTGTTAGTGGACCAAACGACCATCCAGGATATGATCTTCTCCAGGAACGATAGGTTTCGAATGATGGATACATTTCATCCAGAAAGCAACAATCATCTCCCGTACAAGTTATTGGAGCGGAGCCACCGTACAGGTCTTTAAGGAAATCAAGATAATGGCCTAAATCAACCTCCTCGCTTGTTTTAGCGACCATCGCACGATTTGAATCATAAACATTTTTCATAAAACCTCCTCAAAAAAAACTAACGTACCAAACCATGAACCATTCAAAGTTTAGCCCGTCAGATCACTCGAAAGCGTCAGGAAAATGCGCACAAATCTGAATTTGCACTGTCAGTCGGGTTTGATATCCGCAACTGACACCTTTTAAAATCACTGATCTTGCACTCATAGAGACCTCGATCCTGAATTCCTGATTCAAATCATCCACATCGAAAGCGTCAGGTTAAGCCGCACATTCCCTACATCTCCTTATATAGGATGTGCGGGTTTTCCTGACGGTCCCAGAAAAAACTTAGCGTCAGGTTAAGCCGCACAATTCTCCGACAGACTTTTACGACTCCATACGAACATAAACAATCTTCCGGCCTCGGCGCTCCGGACGAAGGTATTTCTTCGATACAAGCCAATTGAGAAAAGAGTTCCAACTGGGCCTCTCCCCCCTACGGTCCTCCGTCCTGTCGATGTAACCCCTCTCACCGATACAGGAGTCGACGTGACTCAACCTGGACTCGGCAGCATCAGATCGACCATGCCAGCCCACCAGAAGGGGATTTAGGCTGTCTGGTTGGGGTGGGGGCGGGATTTCAATCTGGTCGCCCCTCAAGAACGTCGTTATTCCATGTGAAAGCGCCGCAAGTTGATACTCGAGCGAATTAGCTCGATTGACCGCGTTGGGTACGTCTTTTTCGAATGCTCTGATCAGCTCCTGCGTGGTCACAATCTGATTTTGGAGGAACGATGGAAAGGCGAGTGGGTGAAGGTTCCCTGCATATAGACACACTGTGAGTTCGGCATCTCGCGGAGCCCTCATTAGAGCCTGAACCAAGGCCCGTGTTTGTTCATAAGAAATTAGGTCCCAGATCGTTAAATTGGGGTATTTTTTTCTCGCTTCAAGAAAAAGGGTGATTTGGTTGTCCCAATTGGCAATCCCATTTCCGATTACGGTACAGACGTTGAAGTGCCTCCTATTAAGTCCCCGTGACCATGCGCTGCGCACTTTGTCGATCGAAAGCAGCGCTGACCTACACCCAGAATCCGCTTCACGTGCACTGTCGAGATCGAGTTCAACGTAGTCTTTTTTCCGGTTTTCAATTCTGAAAGTGGATCTCATCTTGCTATCACCACATACTAACCCAAAAAACGCATTGGCTTGTTTGGTATTGGTTGCGAAGTGAAGAAGCGTAATATCGGGAATTTTTGCTTGGATTAACCCATACAACTTAGCAGCAGCCCATGGAGGCAACTCTTTTGGTTCTGGTTCTTCGGGGCTCCAATGGTTGTGAACGACGATCATTCCGCTCCGGTGAAAGGGAACTTGAATATTTGTGAGCGTGAATTCGGATTCATCGGCCAACAATGACGCACCGATCATCCTGGCGGAAAGAAGGGTTCCAGAAAATGCCTTGCAGTTTCTTTCGTGTAGGTACGCCTTGACGCGATCGTAGTGATGCGTGTTCAAATAGCGAAGCTTTAATCCACAGCGATCATAGCCACCCCGGCCGTTTTGAAGAGGATATTTTTGTGGAACAAGGTTCATCTCACCTGGCGCGTTCTGAACAAAATCAACGAAGGCAAGAAAAGCATTTAGCCCCGAAATATCTGCGGGCTTGTCTGGATCGCTCCAAAGACCTTGTTTGAGCGAACGCATGCGCATTTTGTCATCATTGAATTCCGACATATCACCCAAAGAAGTGTACCCTTGTTTCGTCACAGGCTCAGTCTTTATGGGATACGCGAACTGCGCACCTTCATCATGGTGAGGTTCCATGATCTCAATGGCAGTGGCTTCATTCGCATTTTCAAGGGATCTTAAGTAGTCGAGTGTGGTCTGGCCCTCAATATATTCAGGAAGTATCGAGATGACGCGATTCAACACCTGGCGAATATTATCGAAATGAAAAAGATCACATATGTACCCCCTGCGTACAGCCGTTTCAACGTTGGTTATCGCAACGCTGAGAAGCTCAAAGAGGTTTTTCTTGTTTGAAATCCCCCCGAAGTCCTCTATCCGGCCGGAGTAAGGATGAAATTTGTGGCTGCAACTATCGGAAAGGTGTGGATGACAATCCTTGCACGCTCCACCACATTCATCTCGAATCGTGGACGTTTTGCATTTTCTAGGCTCCATTAATACGAGAGCCCGATTGCTGTTGTTTGAAATGCCATCAATCAGCGCATCCATCTCATCGATGTAGACGTGATCGACTTTGATCTGCTCCAGGATGTCAAGCGCTGGATAGCTTGAGAAATAGGCATGGCATGCGACCACAACCCTCGGATGCTCGGCGAAAGCAAGGATGCGGCTCAACATCGTTGGACAGATTTCGAATTGGGATGACAGCTCTTGTAGGAGGGCGAGATCAACGATCTTTCCATTTACAAGATCATAGAGTTCTTCCCCAAGTTTGCGTGGCTTTCCTTCCCCTTCCGATGAAAGGAGGGCTAACGCCTTTTTTTGGTAGGCACATCGTGAGCACTGTGCCCTATTTGCTTCTTTGATGCATGTTTCCTTACGCTTCCCTGTAAGCTGGACGATGTATCCTTCCTCAAAAGGGTTCTTCCGCGCCATGGTTATGGCCTCAGTGCCCGCAGCATGTGTTGGCACGACATTAAGCACGGATCTGCCCTCATTCAGTTTTTCTATCGATTTGGCTGCCATTTGATAAGTCTTGCCGGCTGCAAGCGGGGCATTTGCAAATTTAATCATTGTCAAAAAACTCCTTTAATAAACTTCGCGACAGCTCCTGAAACTCTTCGAATGTGGGTGCTTTTTCACCAAGAATTCGAGGGGTGGTTCTCCTTTCGATATCCCGCCTGTAACAACGGCTATGATCGCAGACCATCGACATCTCGGCACGATCACATCCACAATCAGAAAAAAGTGATGTCTTGAACTTTTCGTTTAGGCGATAGCCACAGTGATCCCCTGCGGGGTTTGGGTGGCATTCAAGAACACCATAACGATGCGGATCCTCAAAGAGCAGGAATAGCTGACAGACATGATCTTCCGAAAGGCCAGCGCGGCTTGCTTCATAGATGAGCTTACACCGTCCGCTAAAACCGATGCTTTCCCCCTTGGAAACTAGCTCGGAGAGATTCTTGAGGCAGGGCGCGATCTTTTTTGTACGAGACAGAAAACCCTCAATCTGAGAATTGATGTCCTTTTGGCGATTGGTGGATCGCCGATATTCCTGGAAACGAGTTTCTCCCGTGACAGCTTTGAACACCTGGCGCGAAACCTTGGTGAACTCGTGGGGTGGATATGGCAACATGAAGCGGCTTTTGACGTCAGGACTTTCTTGCGGAGGAAGATCTTGCAAGCGTCTCGTAAGGCCTTCGAGATCCTCGTGTTCAGGTGGGATTTCCACCATCATTCCGCCGCCAGGGTAAAAGCTATGCGGAATCCTTATGATTTGAGTGGTGTCAAAAATTGTTTGATCAATCCTAGCGGCAAGATCTTCTGGGACCTTGGTTTTGAGATGACGCATTAAGGCTGCGTATTTTTCGGGCAGGCATAATATTGGTTCCGGCACGAAGTAATGGCCTGAAACCCTGAGGTAGAATGACTTTCCTCCATTAAAGTACAATTTTATCTCGTTTTTTGGTATCTGGAAGTCCTGAACCAAGACCCGTTTGATGTGCTTCAAAACTTCATACGCCTTTGTTGTTTTTTGTTCGTCATCAAAGGTTCCCTCGCCCTCAACCCAGAAGTCGCCATACTTTTTGAGGTTTTTTAAGATTGAGTTCCTAGCCTTGGATGGTCTGTCCCGACACAGGAAGCCATAAACTGAAAAATAGACGTCAGTCTCGCGGTGCTTTTGGAGGAAGTCTTGCAAGGCGTCATAGTCGTCGACCTGAACGAAGACATTTCGCTGGACCAATGCATCGAGTTCACCTTTTTTGGCGCGCTTCACGTTTGCTGCCAGGTTGATCCAAAGGCCAGGGGATTTCTGATCTACAGAAGAACTGGTAAGCACTGTTTCCGAGAAATCGGAGTCGTTAATGAGGCGTGTGAAGGCATCTTCCGTGAATGCAGGTCGAAAGACGGAGAGCTTTTTCTTCAAGGATGAAAGGTAATAATCGATGTCATAGTCATCTGCGGAAAATGAGTTGATATGAGCATAACCGTTGTTTGACTTGAAATACTGCACTACAGATAACGCTGGCGCATCCACGAAACCCGCTTGTAGCATAACTTCGAAGTGGCAGACTTTGGACTTTGTTTGTTCGATATAGGACTTCATCGACTGTCCCATTTTTTTCTTAGTAACAAGGTCTTCCGCGTTGCACCGTTGCTCGACGATCTGCCGCCTGGTCTCTTGGATTCTCCGGTGAATTTCTTTGGTGTTGTCTTTCAATAGACTGTACAGGACATCTCGCATGAGTGTTCTGAAGAGGGGTTCCATACCTCTGCTTTTAAGGGCGGCACCGACAATATGAACTCCGTGTTCGGTGAGAATGGCGTAGGTCTTCTTCGCTAATACGACAACCGAATCCCATGGTTTTTCCGAATCCGCGGTAACCTTGACACCGGGAAATATGGAAAGTGTGTTGTTAATTTTATCTGCGAAGGCACGAGGGGTCACCTGCTCCGGCAACACACAAATGACACCGTCGGTATCAACTTCAAGAGGCTTGCCGCCTTGCTCAAGAATGCATTCGATAATTTTCGAAAGAATTTCTCGTCCTCGTTTGGTGATAGCGGCAGCCCCTTTTGGATTGTTGAAGAGCCCGCGTTCGTTAGCGAGGTAGCCAAAAAGGCTGTTAATCAGGATCTTCAGGGCGGATTCTATTGCTTTTGATTCGGGATTGGTCTGTCCGATGGCCTTGTGCTTAAGTCGAAGTTTAGTCCAATTTTCTGTCAAAATCAGGAAGATTCCCAAAGGATCGGTGTGGGGACAAATCGAATCCATCATGATAATGGAGGGGTACATCGAACTGACGTCAATTTTACAGCAGTGTCGAAAAAAGCCTTTGTGATAAACCTCAACGGTAGCGCCTTCAAAGGGTTCCGTGGATTGGGGCTTTGGAACGCTATGATTCTGTCGAAAGTAGGCGCGAATAATGGTGAGCTCGATCGGCTTTGTGGATCCTGTCGTGCAAACTTTGGAGAATTGGATTGGCACCATCTGAGAAAGCATGAACTTGTCACGATGTAGCTTTCGAGAAAGCGCTTCGACTTCCGCCACGTCATCCAGAGCATATTCGGCCACCTCATCTGGATTAACCATATATGTTTCGTAGATTTTATCCCCGTCGATGTACTTTCTTCCGTCTCGGGCCAAACCAAAAAACTTGGCGACATACTTCAACCCGTGTTCTCCTAGTTCACGCTTGACAGCGTCGTATCGTTTCACGGCATGCAGTGTATCTACGATTTCACGCCCATGGAGGCAATAACGTGTGAATGATTCGGCCGTTTCCCCGATCTTTAGGGAGTCTTTGTAACTAAAAAATCCTTTGCCGTCGCGTCCCCAGGTGATGGGGATTTGGTGGATTTGATGTCTTTTGATCAGAAAGGGAATGTCAAAGCCAAAAATGTTGTGGTTTTCGATGATGTCGGGATCCAAACTCCGAATGACTGCGTTCAATTCCTCAAGTAGTTTGGCCTCATCGAGGCCATGGATAACCTTTTTTAACCCTTCGGATGTTGATATTGCAACAAGGAAAACGCGCTCGTGATCGCTGTTGAAGCCGGTGGTTTCAATATCAATCTGAAGCCGAAGAACATCCTCGAATTTCATGTTTTTGTAGAAGGTAACGCCTTGGCTGATTTGAAACTGCTCAGTGTTGTTTAGCGAGATAATCTCGGTGATTTCCCGGACTGATGGAGCGGTTTTGCCGGTAACCGCCTCGTAGGCTGACCTAGCAGATTCTTCAAACGCCTCTTTGTCAAAAATCTCAGCTCGGTAGCGGTAATGAAGATTGCCTTTGAGGTTAATGAGTTTGCAACCCTTGAGTTTCACGGCAATCGCTTTATTGCTGATGAGAGCCCAAGGGGTGAATGTCATTCGTTCCTTGATGACCTTGTCGTCTATGCGCCTGAATACAGTTGCACGGCCATTTGAAGAGGCTTGCAATCCAACGATGTTGGTCAGGCGGCTATGACCGAAAAGAATTTCTTCGGTTGATGGATCATACCAGGTGCTAGGCCGGTTTGGTTCTTCGACATACCCAGCTAAGCACGGTTTAGATGTACTCAGCGATGGGTGTTCAGCGACCCGAATTTTGGTGGTTTCGGTCTCCATCGTTCCCTATTCCCTCGAACGCCTTGTCAATGGCGCCCTGCAGTCCCCGTTCCCCTAAAATCGTCAATAGTTGTGTTCTGATAAACGGCCACTGACTCGAATTGCCGAAGACACCTTCAACAAGCGCAAGAATTTTTCTTCTCGCTATCGCGACATCTCGCAACGCGGCGTCTTTCGAAGCTATTGGGCTTCGATGGTTGTCCTCTTCGATGAGGCATGCTCCAGTCAATCGGTCACCTCTGTTTCTCTTTTGGATAAGATTCCGGCAGAAAATCTTTGCGAGAAGTTCGCAGAACCTTCTCGAGACTAACGATCATCTCCTCGGTCAGACGCTTTCGTCCCATCAAAATTAACGACAGCTCGTCGTCTCGAAGACCGAGCAATTTAGCGGCAACATACTGACGGCCAAAACGTTCCAGAATTTTAATTTTTAGTTTGAAGAGCGGCGAATAACTCACTGCAATTTCCTCCATTCTTTAAAGCATAAAAAACTTTTTGTAGTTTTGCTTGGACAGAAGGTGCGCTTGTTTGTTAGCTTCTTTGTCCAGGAAGAGGAGTTTTTATGGGTGATATTGATCTATTGAAGAGAATTTTGAGTAACCCTAGAGCGCAAGGGAGAAAAGCAATCGAGCTTTCCTTGAAATCTGGAAGAGAAGATGCTGCTAATGAATTCATGGATAATTTGCGGACCGATTTTTACAAAATATTTCATAACAGATTGAACATTCCTGAGTATGCGGATAGCCGTGCGGATCTTTTTCGTGCCATGAATTCGTTTTTCAAAAAGACAGTTTTGAATGCAGATTTTGCTGATCTAGTTGGAAAAATTTTTCCTGGGTACAAGCTGGTAAATCTGGGTCTTAAGCTAGAGTCTAAAGAGGCAACAAATCAAACGTTTGGCGAGTTTCGAAAAGCGCATCCCAAACTATGGGAACGGGCCCAAACGAGGTTTCACGGTGAGAAGCCAGTGAGCGATGATGATTTTATTCGCAAGCCGCGTCCTTCACCGCTATGGTTTGAATACGAAAACATCATGTCGGAAAAAATTCCCCGTAGCGGTTTGTCTTCCGGTGAGGTGCTCGCATTATACCTGCTTCATCTCAATAGTGTCCTTGTCGGTCATTTTAGTTTTGGTAACACAAGAAAAGAGAAGAGACCTCCTGTTCGTTTCAGACTAAGTACGGTGGCAGGGATCTTCCTTGAACTTTACGAAGAGATGCTGCATCAAGACAAATCATTTTTTCTCACCTGCTGGAATCCAAGAGAAGAAGCGATCGATGGCGTCGATCACGTGCAAAGCATCGTGAAACAAATTGAGAGAAGCAAGACAAAGAGATCTTTCAGAAGATTGGCTAATGCATGGCAGTTTCCCCTCGATATTATTGATTAAATTCCTAATTGTCGGACAAAAATAAAACGCAAATTTCATATCGTCTGTCCACCACAAAAAAATGTTTTTGATGTAGTGTTTCGCTGAGTGGTCTGCTGGGACGAGAATTTGGTCTCTCGTTAAAGACTTACACGTTGCCATGGCGGAACACGGTCAGGAAAAGTGCTTGCTAGCTTCAGAAGCTGGCATGGTTTTTGGGTTGGAAAGATACGCCTTGTAGGTGCGGGTGCATATTAGTCGTTCATGTTTCTATGTATAGAACCTGCGTCTATAAACACGTACCGGCCGAGCCGGTGTTTCAGGAGGAATGATATGGACTACAAACCAGGTGATGATCTTTTAGCACTAGCTTCAAGTGCACAAATGGACACCGTCCGTACGCGTGACCCAAAGCAATGGGCGGGTCTGATGGCTGTAATTTGCTTGGCGGCCAATGCATTTGAAGGCGCACAAAACATTGAGGACTTGGCTTTGGGACTAATGGAAAATGAATACGATTTGGAAGAATTGGCGGAGAAAAAACTACAGGCTTGCAGGAGGGAGACCAGTCTATGAAAGTTAATGCATCAGGCACTTTGTTATTAACAGAGGACGAGATTCGCGAAGAAATGGATCGCCAGTACAACATTGATGAAACATTAAAAATGTACCGTGAAGAACACGTTTCGGAATCCGATTATGAATTCTTCAGACCTATCATCAAAACGAAGGAGAGATGGCTGTTCGAAGAATATCCTTCTGAAGATTATTGGTGGAAAGAATGACATGAGCACCAACGGTTAACAAATTTCCTGTTTAAGAAAGCGACGGCATGACACTGAATGGAGAGAAATGTAGTTTGCATAGGCGGGAACCGCATCAACGCTGCTCCCGTCGCGTCAAACCCCTAGAGCGGAGATGGAGGATCACCGAGAATGCCGTGTATTTTGCAGGTTGGGGCCTCTTGGAATATGAGAAAGACGCTGCTGATAAAGTAATTGGCGTGCATCTTGGTCGTGGCGCTCCGGTAGATCTCCTACAACAGTGTTATCGAAAGCTAACGTGCTCATTGTGCAAGCGGGAGTTGTGGGCCGACGAGTTTCATATTAAACGTCGAGGTCTGGCTCTCGAAGGCCCCTTCGCCAAATTTTGGCCTCGCCGAGAAAGCCGCTGCATCGAGTGTGAGAGGAAGGTCAAAAAGGCTCAACATAGACACCGCAAAGCCAAAAGACTCCTTCAACAAAAGCAGTCACCGCGTCCGCGTCAGTTGCGAATTGTAGATCCAAGAAAAATGTTGGTAAAAGAACTCCGATGGCAGAGTTCAGACGAAGTAGCCTTCGATCTGAAGCGATTGTTAACAGATTTTGCAGCGGAGGTTTTTCTCGATGAGACTTAAAAAGGGAGACTGGCTCCGTGTTTGGGCTTTGGCTCGTGTATCAACCACCGCACAAGCCAACGTCGAACACGGGAGCCTTGAACAACAAAAAAACATGATGAAAAGGTGGGCGCAGGAACAAACTAACAAGACCGGAACTACGTTTGACTTGAGAGACGAACACATAATTGAAGAAGATATTAGCGGGCGTGCATCTTCTGTTCACAAGCGAACCGGGCTTAATTCTATTCGTCGCGCCATCCGTCAAGGCGAATGCGATGTGCTGGTGATCGAGAAAATCGATAGATTAGCTCGAGACCAAAACCTTGCGCGCACTATACTTCAGGAAGCAGCTGACCACGGTGTACTGGTTTATGAAATCGAGTCAGGACTCATCGATATGCGAGACAGGGGTTCGCGTCTTGGCTTTAACATCAAAAACATGATGGCCGAAGAATACAGCCTTGACCTCGAGGAAAAAATCACCAAAAAGCTCCGTGAAGCCATGGTGAATAATGGGAAGGGCGTATCGACATGTGCAGTGCTCGGTCTCGACCCTCATCCGGTTCGCGCTGGTTTTTACGTGAAAGTTCCCGAGGAAATCGTGGTTGTCCAAGACATCTATGAGCAGTTTTGCATACTGAGATCCTACACGGCATTGGCGGAATATTGCAGTCAAAAGGGTTACCGCTCTAAGCCGAGAATCATCAAAGAAAAAATCGTGCGTGGTGAGAGGGTGGCGGCACGCAAAGTTGGCGGAGAGACGATGTGTCCGAAGTATCTTCGTGCTCTTCTCACAAACCCAAAGCTCCATGGTGGCTCATCTTTCAAAGACACGTGGAACCAATTTCCGCAGCTTCAAGACGAGGACCAAAACGTACGTTGGGAATATGCTCATGGTCCAGTTATTGACAAGGCACTTTGTGATCGAGTTATGACGACCATCAGGGAGATTGAGGGTCAAAGACTTCGAATTAGCGAAAGCCGAGGTGTTTATCTTTTGTCCGGTGTTCTGGTGGACGCCAACGGCAACAAATTCTATGGGTCGCGCGCAAAAGCGGGGCAATTTCATTATTATGTTTGTGGTAAGACAGGGGCACGTTTACCAGCTGACTTGATGGACGACGTGGTTATCAAGCGAGTGAAGGAATACCTTCAAAGCAGCGACCTAATGCGAGGTATTTTGGAGACAGCTCTGAAACACCAGAATGTCGGTTTGCCTGCGATCGATGCTGAGATGGCGAAGATTAAGGGGCGGATCAAGAACCTTGAAGATGTGGTAGAGCGTTTTTCAACTTCACTGCGTGAGTCAGCTTTGTCTGGTGTCGCCAATATTCCAGAAGTCTGTGCCGCCCTTCTTGGCGAAAAAAAGAAAGCTCAAGCAGACCTTGCCGCCGAGCAGGCAAAACTTGATGACTTTGCTCGGAGGCGGGAGCGGATCAAGAACCAACAAGCCGGTCGGACGATAGAAACCTACCTTCAACAAGCCCTCGCAAAGTTCGACGAGAAATCCGACCTGATGAAAAAGCGCATCGTTCAGGCGATCGTGCCGCAAGTCATTGTAAAATCAGAAGAAGAAATTGTTTTGATGATAAATCCAGAGCCTTCCGATGTTTGTCACATTGGAGGTAAAGAAGTTGTTTTAAAGGAAGAAGAGCGGGATGGACGGGACTTGAACCCGCGGCCTCCGGCGTGACAGGCCGGAGGTTAGAACTAACACACCAGTATATGACTAAATTGATGTAATGAAGTCAATAGGTTTGTTAGAAAACCCTGTTTAATTCCTTCGAAGAGTGGAAAAATTCGGATAAGTCTGAATAAATAAAGATCTGCTCTTCAGACCGGAATTCATCTGCCTTCGAAAATCCGTTCAAACATAAGTTATCGAGACGTTTTAATTCGTAGTGGCATCTTGATATATATTTTTAATATGTTGTTTTGATTGGTTTTTTATGAGTTACGACATCATGTCGCAAGGTTTGCGACACAGATTTACTTTCTGTGGGTAGGATTTGAAATGATTTTTGATTTAATTAATTAATTTTGAAATTTGTTTCAAATGAATACGGAACTTGTTTTCAATATGCCCTCTCAGCCTCCTTTCTAGTAAGAAGCTTCATGAAAGCCCTCGGTAACCTTTGACAAAAAACCGCAGCAATTCCAGTAACGGTCGAAAAATGTGACGCTAATAGCAAACTTCAAGTTGAGAAGGGCATTTTCGCACAAGCATCTGTCACTGAAAGATCCCAACAACCCCAATGGCGATCTTATCTATATACCGAAATCCCCGTGGTCAGATGGTACTCAAGCAATTCTCCTGACCAAAATGGATTTCATAGAAAAACTCGCTGCGGTGGAAAGATCAATCCTGCAAACTGCACGTCCTACACGTCGCCGCCAGCCATCATGACCATGCTGAGGCTCCTAGGAATCCGGTATCATGGTCCCCCCATTAGGCCGGCGCGACGACAGGGTGATTATCCGGATATTGATCAGATGCCCGCCTACGACTAGTCAACAATAGCCACTCCTAGCCTAATACCTAAAAAAGTTGAAAAAGCTGATTCTTACTGCACACCAACAAAAATCAAAGAAAAAACAAGCATCCGCAGTCAAAATTGACTCCGAAGTGTCCCGGGTTATGAGCCTAAACGGCGTTTTGTTGCAATAAGCCTCCTATTAATAGAAGTTAGAAAAAGGGATTCTCTTGCTCCGATGTCTTTAAAAGAGTTAAGAATAACTAAGTAGAAAGGTGATTATATGAACTTTGACAATTTATCACAAGAATTTCAGCATGCTTTTAAAAAACTCAACGAATGGCTCAAGAAAAATAATATGTCAATGCAGATTCTCATGGGTGGTGCAAGCGCTATGCGTATCGCAGGC
Source organism: uncultured Pseudomonadota bacterium (assembly GCA_903832105.1). Taxonomy (GTDB): domain Bacteria; phylum Bdellovibrionota_B; class Oligoflexia; order Oligoflexales; family CAILAO01; genus CAILAO01. Next base: position 43,488 of record CAILAO010000667.1, read on the forward strand.
ATTATCTCCAGAGACAGCAAAGACATCGACTCATTTATAGCAATATGTAGTTCTATTAAAGAAAGAATAAAAGAAATCTCCGAGGAACTTGGCTTAGATTATGATTGGCTTAACGATCAAGCAAGCGCTATCCCTCTTCCTGACGGAGCGGAGGGTCGATGCCAAGAATTAGAAACACCATTAACAAATATTAAAATAAGTATTTTGTCTCGAAAAGATATGATAATTCTCAAAATTAACGCTGCTGTAACAAGAGGCGAACAAAGAGATATAGATGATCTTTTGATTGCAAAACCAACAAAAACTGAATTCGATGCAGCCGTATCCTACATCAAAACTAAACAGCGCCCTGACGATCTTCAGTTCCAAGAATACCAAGATCAAGACATAGAAACCCTAAAAAAAGGCCTATTTAGAAATGAATAATATAGTTTTGAATTACAAAAATTGGGGAAAAGAAGAAAGCGAAAAAATCGGTTTCGGACTCGCGAAAAAAATTGGAATTATGTCCGGCGGAGATATTGACTCAACCCAATTCAGTGGGTCAGATGAAGAATTAATAATTATCTTGCTCATTCTCTCAAGAAGATCCGGGAGACTATTTGAAGCGTGTAGAAATTTATTAACCTCCAAACCTATGCTCTTTAAAAAAGCTATGGAATTAGCGATAAAACTCTCTCCAAATAATGAAGAATACGCAATTGCAGCAATTGCCTTAGCCTCTTTTTCAATAAATCAAAATTATGCTTCAATTCTGAAGCCGCTTAACTCGGAAATATTGTTTTTCTACGAATCTCCTTTATTAAGATCAATGAAAATTGAACCACTTCCGCTTTCATTTGGACTTAAAATCCCTGTCATTGCTCAAAGACCTCGAAAATTTATTCGTTATTTAGGGCGTGATTAATGGCGAGATATGAATGAATCGTGCATACATCTTCCCGCATTCAGAAATTTTTCGTCTTTTTCGTGATTTTGTTCGAGATCGTTCCAACACGAAAAAACTAGAAGACCTGGACGCTACATGTGAAACATTTAGGAACAGCTTGTATGAATTAATTGGTGGGGAATAACTCAAACTATTAAGGGAAGATGAATCACGGTTTTTCGATTTTGTAGACAAAAGTTACACCATTTCGCTGGAGAATTTTGAACTTCGCTATATGCGTATGAGCAGGGTTAATATGCAAAAAATAGTTCGCGTTGGTAAAAAACTCTTTGCCGATACGCCCACTTTTTAGTGATATGAGCGAGTCCAGTATTGCCCTTCAAAAATTCAAAACCAAAACTGGTCCACTTGCCCTTTTTATTGAATACTCAAGGCAAAACCATTCGTCGTATAAGCGTTGCCCCAACCGTCCGTCAAATTAAGATTGAAGGTAGCACTGCCCACGGGCGCCGATGGGGAGATAGTGAGTGTGAGATAGTAATAGTAGCTACTGGAACAATAACCCGGGCTGTAGCCACCGCAAGCTTCAGCA
>CAILAO010000668.1 GCA_903832105.1 uncultured Pseudomonadota bacterium
GCTTAGAAAGCATTGAAACTATATCAATGATGCACTCTTTACCTTCATCGATCAAAGCGAAATCAGCAAGCTTCAGAATTTTGCAGGCATCTAAAGCGGCAGCACATTCAAGTGCTGAGCCACGCGCTATTGCGAAATAGCGACGATGATCAGATCGCGAAGTTTTTCCTATAGCTTCTGCGATATTCAAAACAATGGATACGGTAAACCATGCGCCAAAATCTTCTGGAAGGTCACGCCATGGAGACCCCGTTCGAAGTCTCCAAAGCATTCCTTCGACAGTCATACGTAAGTTTGGCTTATTATATATTCCGCTCTTTACCATAATACGTTTTAACTTCATCCATGATTCATCAATAAGCATCGTCCTCAACATCACGCACCCGCAGCAATCTAGTCCCTGATCGTCTACGAAAATAAATATATATTATTAAGCGGTTATATAGAATACAGCGTGAGAGTCAAAGCTAAAGTTTTTAGAAAGAGATCACGTTAAAGTTATAAGTCGAAGATTAAGATAAAACCTAAGATTGACAATGCTTTCAAGCCAATTGAGTACACTAATACTCACACTTTTTATAAGACACCCTATATTTCGTACGCCTCGCCTCAAATTCAACGGAGTTTTCTGTCTCGGTTGAAGCGCTGCAGCGATAAAGTGTCTCTACAAAATCAGCCTTAATTATGCTTCCCCGATGGGCGTCCGGATTTAGTCTTGATCCCATCATGTAGACCCACATAAAGTCAGGGGCGTCCTGCTCTAAATGGTAGACTTTCGTCTTTGTCTCCGAATCAATATGATAACTTTTTCTTCCGGAAAGACGTCGTAACTCTTTGAACAGCGCTTCACCAGAAAGAGGTTTAAGATCCTTGAAATCCGAGTCGGGAATAGCGTGCCACTCACCTCCTATGACCACGTCATTAGCATCAAGTTCCAGTGTATAGTGAAAAGTCTTTGTAGATAGTTCATTGGAAGCGGGAGTATAGGCGATATCAGGGCTATTCTCGACCCCAAAGATAATCTGCGTATATACATCAACAACACTAATGGCTTCAGGACTACGATAAACCCTAAACGGGTCCCCAATGGCAAGTCCATCAAGTGGCGTTTTCTCGCCGACTTTTGATCCAAACGCATAAATAGGATGATTCCAGACCTCGCCAGATCGCGTAATATCCATAACAAACCCATGCGATTCACCCTGGGCTTTTGCTGCCTCTGAAACAAAACGCCCCAGAATTGAGTGGAAAGCTCCAGCATTCATATCGCGGCAGGTTTTATAATATTTAAAGGCAAGCGGTTCGGAACTCTTAGGAATCGTCGTCCCCAAACCGATCCACATACTAGTCCATTTGTTAGTGGCTTGAGAGCGCTCAGCGTCAGAAGGCGCCCGCTCACATTCTCCAGTGTCCCTAACGATACATCCAATATCTCCAGATCTTACAGATGAAGAAATGAGTTGCTCCTTGACGTATTCACCATCTGCGGTTTGTTTTGTGGAATAAATTTCAACATCAATGAGTTTTTCCCGGCTAGCGGCTGTTCCGGGACCGAGCGGGAATTTCCTAAGTCCCTTCATCCAATATCGATCAGCCTTTTGATAGGGCGGGGAGAAGCCAAACACGAGTTGAATTTGTTTGCTTCCAAGCTCACTATGATTAAACCAGTTATTGATAAAAATTCTTATGGGTTTCGAAGGACCAAAATCACCTTCTCTCTCATTCCACGTTCCTAGGACGCCGTCAACGATCCGTCCCCGACGATCTTTGATTACTTTCTGGTCTTCCTCGTTGCATCGTGTTCCGATAAATAATTCACCAGGAATAAATCCATTTTCAGCGGCAGTTTTTGTGAGCATACCCCTGACATCACCTTCGGTAAAAAGAACCTCACTCCCCGTGACCTTGCTTTTCATAAGAACCGCATGTTTTGGTTCCCGATAGATGTATGATACGGGAGCCCACCCGTGGCAATGTCCCATCCAACCCCAAGAAATGCCTGCCCTGTCATAACTTCTTCTGTTTTGCGCGAATCTTACGAGCTCTTCCTTCGTCAAACTAAATTTTCCATCACCAGTCGCGATGTCATATTTCTCAGCAGGTGAACTGTAAACACTATCTTGCCATTTCCCAGAAGCTGCTCGACTTGAGGCATCTTCCAATGCTCGTTTGATGTCTTCAAGAACGGCCTTCTCATACTCTTCGTCGTTTGGAATTGACGTGTTAGATTTAAATCTAAAAGCGGGTACTTTTTCCTCATCAACCCACCTTGCCGCTGCCCCGATTCTTATAAGCGGCCAATAATCGTCAGACCACGGTTGGAAAGGAAGAGATCCTGCTTGAAATTCCCTTTTCATCAATTCATCGTATGTCAAAGGCTTCGCGTCAAAAGCGTCGGGGTTATTCTGTCTATCCCAACCTTCAGAAGTCTTACTCCCTTCATGCGACGCCGTTTTGCATCCTACAAGTAACAATAAACATAACACGCCACTCATGACATTTTGACTCATAACATCTCTCCAAAAGTTTATATTTATCAATAATATATCAATGTTCTGATGGGTTTACAAAGAGTCTTTATAACCAATGTGATCACAAGCTCTTAATGACGGCCACTAACCCTCTATCTTGCTTGAATTTTAGATCATAGATCGACGGCTGACCTTTTCCGGACTTTCCATTTTCAAGAATAGAAAAAGCGACAAGTCCATGCTTAGGATGCCTAAAATAGCCTGCAAGACACGCGACCGCGACTGGTTCGCTGAGAGTCCCCGTTTTTGCACGAACGTAACCACGATAAGGTTCCGCCTCTTTTTCAGAAAACCTGTCTTTTAATGTTCCATCCCACCCAAAGGCTGGGAGGCTTGCCAAAAACTCCGGAAACACATCGAATCTTTTCTCCATGTAAGATAGAAGACTCGTGATTTGCTTGGCGCTGACACGATTGGATGGGTCCAGACCTGAACCATTTTTGAGCGTAAAGGGCGTGGAAATACCAACATCCTTTTTAATAAACTGAGTCATGGCATAAATACCGTTCGCGAAGGTTCCTTGTCCAGGCGCGTCAACCTCGCCTCCTTTTGGAAATTTTGCGCCCAACCTCTTAAACAAGACGTCGGCAATGTAATTATTGGAATATACATTAAGCCCCGCGACAAGTCTGCGAAGCTCATAACTCGGGACTTCCAGAAGCAGTTTTGCATCCTTAGGAAGCTTTCCTTCTTTAACTTGACCCTTAATTAGAATATCCCGGCTCTCAAAGAAAGCCCTGACGTACTCTCCAGCAGTAAGTTCAGCATTAGTGATAGATCGATATATTTTTTTCAGCGGACTATGCACTGGAATCTCGCCAGTGGCAACAAGAACCTCTTTTTTCGATGTGAGCGTTTTTCGAAAAGCGTTAACTGCGGCTGACTTTCTTTCCTTTTCCGAAACTGTTTCAATCTCATTTTGAACCTGAATTCCCCGTATCGGATAGGGATCGACATTGACGAACGCTGGCATACGCTCTTTTAAATTTGGTCCGATTGCCAATGCAATCGCATTAAAATTGACACCAAATGCCGTAATCGGCGAATCATAGGCATGTTCTGATTCTTGTTCGCCCTCTTTTCTTGAGGAATCGCGATCCATTTTATCAAACAGAGAATTATCGACAATTAAATCACCAGAAAATTCTCTCACTCCAAGATGTTCGATATCTGATGAGACCTGCCATAACACTTCAGAGGTGAAAAGAGGATCTCCATCCCCGACAATGACGAGATCACCTTTTACTTTCTCGTTTTCACGTGGCCCCGTATAGTAGAGCCTAGTTTTAAAAGTATGATTTGGCTTAAACTTTGACAGCAAGGCTCCGGCTGTAAAGAGTTTTGTGACAGACGCAGGAATTAGCAAAGACTCTTCATTCTTCGAATAAAGAGTCTTTCCGTCGCTTAGTCGCATGATATGGATGGACTGAATGGATGATTGTGATGAGGGAAAAGGATCCGCCTTGGCGGCAGCCCATCCAACTTCCGCGCCAGCAAAAAAAACTAGACCCAAAATTAGAACGAAAATTTTCATGGAATTTGCTTTCTTCCGAGATTATGATAGGGCAGTGTAAATTTGTTCTACGAGACGTACTTTACCATACGATTATACCGTTGATCAAATGATCGATCGGAAGGAAGGTTCTCTTTGAATGATGTAACCATTATCGGATCTGGACCAGCAGGACTCACGGCGGCCATCTATCTTGCCAGGGCTTCCTTTACTCCCGTTATCTATGCAGGATTGCAGCCTGGAGGGCAATTAACGATCACGACCGAAGTTGAAAATTTCCCCGGATTTAAGGATGGCATTTTAGGCCCAACACTAATGGCCGATATGCAAGCTCAAGCGGAGAGATTTGGCGCCAAGATCGTTTATGACGTCATCACTAAAGTCGACTTTTCTAAGAAACCCTTTATGCTTTGGGCTGACAAAACCTTGATTGAGTCAAAAGCAGTGATCATTGCAACGGGCGCAACCGCAAGGGATCTTGGAACAAGTGCGGAGAAAAAGTTTGGGGGAAGGGGTATTTCTTATTGCGCTACTTGCGATGGTCCTTTCTACAAGGGAAAGAAAGTTGGGGTCGTAGGCGGCGGCGATTCCGCCTTAGAAGAAGCCTGTTATCTTTCCAATCTCTGCTCCGAGGTCATTCTTATTCATAGACGCCAAGAGTTTCGCGCCTCACCAATTATGGTTCAACGTGCAAAATCGAAGTCTAACATAAAAATCATGACCCCTTTTACATTAGGAGACGCTCTGGAAGAAAAAGGTCAATTTAAAGGAATTAAAGCAAAAAACACTGCAACGCAAGAAGTGATAGACGTTCCCTTGGATGGTCTATTCATCGCTGTTGGACACACCCCAAATTCCGAGATCTTTGCACCCTTCATCGAGGTCGACGCCCAAGGTTATATTTCTACACACGATCATGTTAAAACCAGAGTTCCTGGTGTCTTTGCCGCTGGCGATGTCGCTGATCCGCTCTTCAAACAAGCGGTTACTGCTGCAGGAATGGGTTGTCAAGCTGCGTTAGCTGTGCAAAAATTTCTAGAACACTAAAGAAAAAACGGGAAGAGAAAATGACAGAGACCGAAAAAAACGATGCTCCAGAACAAGTCCCTTCAAAAAGGGACCTACCCTTTCTTTTTGTTGGTATCATTGCAGTTGCTGTAATCGCGGTGTTCTTTTTTGTATACTATTACAAGTCAAAAGAATCCGCCGCATTAACTCAAGCAAAACCCCTGCAAGACCTTGAAGCGGCGCTTCCTAAATTCAGCGACAAGGTGCAGGACATTCCCATTTCAAAATCTGCCTATGCGGGGCTGGGGGAAGATTTTCGGAAAGGTAGTGACGATGCCAAGGTCGTCGTCGTTGAATTCTCAGACTTACAGTGTCCCGCCTGTAGCTATAATGCTCGAGTCATGAAACGTCTTGCTGATGAATTTGGTGGTAAAATTCTGGTTGTTTATAGAAACTATCCACTCGATAGTAGTTGTAATTCCAGTGTTGCCAGCCAAATGCACCCAGAAGCATGCAGATTAGCGGTTCTCGCGCGCTGCGCGGGTCAGTATGGAAAATTCTGGCCTTATCACGATCTTGTTTTCGAACGATCAAGAGACATTTCTAAAGAAAATACCTCAAAATGGGCTCTGGAGGTCGGACTCACATCTTCACAGATTGAGGCGTGTTTATCGAATGAAAGCCTTCTTGAAAAAATCAAAGACGATGTGACTTTAGGCAACAAGATAGGAGTTGATGGCACCCCAACAATTTTTATCAATGGACGAAAATACTTAGGGCCTCGAAATTTTGAGGTCCTGCAAGACGAAATCACCAATCTACTTTAGATTCCGCCTAAAAAGCCCAACCTCCGCGTTGGCTTCAAAAAAATTCCTCGCCTAACCA
>CAILAO010000669.1 GCA_903832105.1 uncultured Pseudomonadota bacterium
ATCATTTACTTTAACAATAGGGGAGGTTAGATTGAAGCCTAGAGACAAGCAGAGAAGTCAGCAGGACCTTATGAAAAGAAACCCGTATTCCGAAAAGATGTACAGGGTCTTTCACATCTTAAACCGCTTGTCCAACGGCAAGCCGGTGACAGCCGTTGGTTTGGCTAAGGAGTTTGGATTCACGGTCAGGACCGTTCAACGGGATCTGGAACTGTTGCTTGTGGCCGGGTTCCCGGTTCGCTTTGATGGCCGCGCCTACTCTTTTGAAGAATGGTTCTCTCTGCGGAAGATCAGCGTTACTCCCGAAGAGAAATTCCTGCTCATGCTTTTTTACAGACTGTTCAGCCAAACCGAGAAACCCCTTAACTCAGCCGCGAAGAAGCTTCTTAATAAAGTCCTAGAGGCTCCTGAGGATCAGAGCGAGCAAGTTGGCGACGAGCTCTTCGATGCTAAGCGGCAGATCCTTAAGGAAGAGTTCACTGATTTCTCGGATCTTCTAGCGGCCCGGCTAGAGGATTCTGCGTATTCCAAGCCGTTGATTGCAAAAGTGGATGCATGTCTGGCTGAGATAAAGGAAAAGGCTAGGACATTAAGCGTGAGAGATAAGGTCGCTATCAGCGTCCACGCCACAGGTCAGTACGAGAACAGGAAGCCGATAGCGAGCATTCGAGTGCCCAAATCCTATTTCAAGGACGAAACGGCCAGGTTTGATTTTTTACCCAAAGAGCGGGATAGGAAATTCACGGTCATAACCACCCTTCCAAACAAATTTCACAAGACGTTCAAGGTCTCTCTTCAACTGGATTTGTTCTTTGAATTTTGGGGGAATCACTTCAAAGTCAAACAGGTCGCAGGCTTTGATGCGTTTGCCGACCACTTGGGATTTCCAAAGAGTATCAAGCGATTCGAGTACCATGCTTCTCACGGAGCGCAGAATAATACGCACAAGATCCTGGTGACCCGCGCATCCCTTAATTGGGATAAGGAAATTCCTTTATCAAAAGAAGAGAGAAAACCTTTTTTGAATAAAAAGGGCGGAATCCATTGGAGCGAGTCTTATGGCAAACGAAAAAAGAAGGGAACGATTAAAAGATAGTAGGTTTTTTAAACTGGGATTTTAAAAAAGAGGTTCTGCGATGGCAAGCTGGACGGGCAAGAGAAAAAACAGGTTAATATGACAAATGTAAAAATACCCCGAGGCGTTTTCAGCAAACTGTACAGGTTTAAAAATGGCCTGAAGAAGAACATTACTTATAACACGCCCCGCCAATCCATTGCCTTATTCGAAGGTGACTCTGCGGAAGTGTGGCAGTTGATTTATGAGAATGACGGCAACTGCCAAAAAGCATTGGAGTATGTAAGCCAGAATGGAAAGTTTCAAGACAGGGGCACAGAAGCAAAAAAAACTCTAGCGGCTTTTGTCGAAAGCCTCAAAAAGCTATATTTGCTGAAAGAGAAAGATGATGGGTCAGATTTTCCAACCTTTGTAATCCCCAAAAAAGAAATAACTATAAGAGATCGGGTAAGCCCGTTGGTTAATACCCAGATGTCCATTGGCCAGCTGATGAGCGATCATCATATCTTTTACAGTCTGGTTCTCGAACTGACCTATCGATGCAACGAAAGATGCGTTCATTGCTATTGCCCTTCCAATCGAGATATTGCCGAAATGTCAGTAGATACCATTGCTAGTCTTCTCGGGCAGTTTAAGAGCTTGGGAGGATTTAAAGTTCAGCTGACCGGAGGTGAAATTTTTATTGACCTGCCCCACTTAGTTGTACCAGCATGTGTGAGAGAGTGGCTGCCGGTTTGACCACCTTAACTGCA
>CAILAO010000670.1 GCA_903832105.1 uncultured Pseudomonadota bacterium
CCTTTGTCTATGCTTCGTCGGCTGCCACGTATGGTTTAGGGGAGATCGGATACCGCGACGATTCCCAAATACTCCCGACGCTTCGTCCCATTAATCCCTATGGATTTAGTAAACATATTTTTGATCATTGGGTTTTGAACCAGACTTCCCATCCGCCTTTCTGGGCGGGTTTAAAATTTTTTAATGTTTACGGTCCGCAAGAGTATCATAAGGGTTTCCAGGCAAGTGTCATTTATCACGCGTTTCCCCAAGTAAAAAACCACCATTCTCTGAAGCTTTTCAAATCTTATAAAAAAGACTGCGCGCACGGCGAACAGAAAAGGGATTTTGTTTACGTTAAAGACGTCGTAGATGTCTTGTGGCATTTTCATTCTTCTCATTCTAAAATTGAGTCCGGAATTTATAATGTTGGGACGGGTACGGCCAGAACGTTCGTTGATCTTGGGAAGGCCGCCTTTAGTTCGTTGGATAAAAAAAGTCAGCTCGAATGGGTCGAGATGCCTGACAATGTCAAAAACCAATATCAGTACTTTACGGAAGCTTCTCTTGATCGATTGCGTAAAAATGCTCAATATGAGTCTTCATTCACATCGCTTGAAAATGGGATCAAAGACTATTTTCAAAACTATCTTTTGCAGGAAGATGCGTATTTGTAGACAGATTTTTTCTTACTTACTTTTTGGTTTGCTCTTTATCATTCAGACTGAGCCTTTATTTGCAGTCGAAAATGAGCGCCTTTTTACGGTTGTCAAGGTTGACATTTCCGGAATTAAAACAACTGATCCGGAATGGGTTATTGATTATCTTGGCCTCGACTTACCTGCTAAATTATCGAAGCCACAGATTGATAAAATGTCAAAAAAACTGTTAACAACTGCAGTTTTTTCCAGAGTAGAAACAAACCTAGTTCCTGACCCCGTGTCTCAAGAAGAATATACTCTTGAAATAAAAGTTGAAGAAAAATGGACTTTGATTCCTGTCGTGCGGGGGGCGTATGGGGGTGGTACTCCGCTGCAAGTCATTGGACTTTATGATACTCACGTTTTTGGAAAACTCTGGACGGTTGGAGCAGAAACCCGCAAATATGGCTCAAGTCCCGCGGGATATGTCGCCTGGGCCAAGGCGCCCCGTTGGCTTAAAGGTCGTCATGTCATTGGCTTTGAGTATTGGCAAGACAGGAGAAGACGGGACTTTTTTACGGAAGAAAGTCGTTATTATGGATATACCGACACTCATGCTGCGATGCTTAAAAGTTACGTGTTATTTCCTTTGGAAAGTTTTTTTGTCACGCCTTTTTTCTCTCAAAGTTGGCAACTAGGAGCGACGCTCCAGCTCCGAAGAGAGTCTCCTAACAGCTTTCAGTATGTCGATGAAGGCAGTCATCAGTTGCCCCCTCGCAATGTAACTTTTTTTAATAGGCAATCTTTTGAAAATCGGGCGGTGCTAAATTTAGTTTATGATTCGATTTCCGTTAATAACATCGAAATGGAAGGACGTCGGCTCGTTTTTAAAGAAGGACCAATTTTTTCAGAGCACAATATTCATCAATATTTCGAAACGGAAGGTTTTTTTTACTTTTTAAGAGATGCGCGATCTGGGTTAAATTGGAACTTAGCTTTGCATTATTTAATTGGTGGTTCTTCCTCTGACACATTATCAAATCAATTTTTCCTTGGAGGGTTTGACTCTGTTCGAGGCGTTCCGGATAGCGCTCTTTACGGTTCACATGTTCTGGCTTCAAATGTGGAGTTGCGCAAAATTCTTTTACGTGCCCGATATACATGGATTCAACTTGCTTCTTTTGTCGACTATGGCACTGCCGAACAGCGCTGGAGCGAGCTTTTTAAAAACGATATTTCCTCCGCCGGCCTTGGTGTAAGATTTATGATCCCTCAAGTTTACCGGCTAATGTTTCGCATAGATTACGCATGGAGCCTTGACAACTCAAAAAGACAAGGCATAAACGTTGGGCTTAACCAGCTATTTGAACCCTATCTTCCGCTATCTTCTGGACTATGAATTTATTGTGAATTCTATTTAAGAGGTTTTAGGGCGTGTACTGAATGGCACTGGGTTAAGGTTGAAATCCTTGAAAGACTTAGACTTAATCATTGTCATAATCTTATTGACTTAAACGTGATCTCTTTCGGAAAACTTTTACTTGATCAGCCACACTTCGTCGTATCTCTC
>CAILAO010000671.1 GCA_903832105.1 uncultured Pseudomonadota bacterium
GATAAGATCTCGGACAGATTCAGATGCTGTTTTGAGTGCAACTTTCCATTTGTCCTGCGGAACAGCTTTGACGAGTTCTTGAATACCGCGGTCATCGATCTTGACGAGGTCGTCGAACACAAACATAAGTTGACGAATCTGCTCGGCAAGTTCCGGATCGCGCTCTTCAAGAGAGTCAAGAATCTGCTGCTCGGTAGCCTTATCAATAAGGTTGAGCATTTCGGCGAGAGGTTCGACTCCTCCGATTTTCTGAGTCGAAATGCTACCCATCGCCTGGATTTCGTTTCGTAGAACGTCGTCTATTTCATCGATAATTTCAGGAGCGACAGCATCAAGGTTGGCGATCCTGATCATGACTTCTGTGTGAAGTGATTCCGGAAGAAGCTTCAGGGTTTCTCCGCATTTCTTGGCATCCAGGTGAGCTAATATCAGCGCGATGGTCTGAGGATGTTCGTTACGAATAAACGTTGCAAGTGTTCTAGGATCGATTAACTCAAGGGAGTCGAGATTTGCTGACGAGCCGAGCGATAATTGTTCGATGATTTCGTCGGCATTACCGCCCTTGAAGGCACTGCCAATAACCTTTTTTGTGAAATCGTTGCCCCCATAAAAGAATTTTCTGTTCTGTTGAAGGATTTCATAAAACTCCAACATAACTTCATCAACGATTTCCTGTTCAAGACGCCCTAGGCGGCTCATAGCACTACCTATACGCTTAATCTCAAACTCATTCATGTTTTTGAAAATCTCAGCCGATACGTCCTCGCCAAATGAAAGCATCAATATAGCGGCTTTTTGCGCACCAGTGTACTTATTGGTTGCCACGGATCTCTCCTACCTTGTGTTTAAATCTCAGGAGGAACTTTGTTGTTCTATTCTTGTTATTTTTCAGCGGGGATTCCTAATGTCTATTGTATCTCATTTCTGAACCATAGTGGAGTAAGGTTTGATGCATTTTCGATGTCAGCTTTTTGACGCATTTTGCGATATTGAGAAATACCGTCAAAAAATATGACATTTCGTTTATTTCTAGTATCCCTGCGTAGGTCTTCTTCGCTTTTGAAATTAGTTTTTGCAGTTATTTTAAATGATTGGAAAGGTCAACAGGATGGTCCCTGTTTTGCATCTGTATGAGTACTGACTGCGGGAGTATTGTTCCTGCAAAAGCATTCTGAGCGGTTGATTTTACTGAGTTTTTCATTGCTGTGCGGGGGTTGTATATGCGACAAGGCTGCTTTTTTATCTTCGTAGCGCTTTTCTTTATCTTCTCTTCATCCTGCAACTCTTTTCAGGAAACAAACAAAGAGGGGGCTGTCACGCCGGCTCGAGGGTCAACATCGGACGAGGCGAGGCGGCAAGAAATGATACGCCAGGAAGAAGAAATGAGACGTCACTCCCAGATGAATTCAAATAGTGGGATATCAAATGAAATCACGAACGTCGCAACTAACGGAGATAGCGATTGCTATAAGGCCGAGCAATTTATATGTGATGTCGAAATCGCAATCGTTAAGTTAACCAATGAGATACGTTCGACGAAGGGGCTCCCTCCGCTTAAGCACCATAGAAATCTCTCATTCGTTGCACGCCTCTTTTCCGCAAAGGGCATTATGGGCCACACCGGTTTTCCGGAGCAGCGTATGTCTGATTATAAAAATGAGTTCGGTAGTGAAGAAGTCAGCATGTATGGCGAAAATGTAGCCATGGGCGGCGGCGAAGGAGACGGAGTCGTCGGTATGGCGACTTTTTTCGTCGATATGTGGCGTAATAGTAGCGGTCATCTAAGCAATATGCTGAGCGAAACCTCGACCATCGGTGTGGGAGTTTCAAATCAAAGCGGCGAATACTTCGCGACTCAAATCTTCGGAGAATAGAAGAGGCTGACAACGTGGCACGATTATTCCCAGATAGCGAAAAACAACGGATTATCTTTACGAGTAATGCAGAGCAGTACTTTTACGACCTTTGTAAAGAGCAGCTTTCGGATGAATGGCGGGTTTATTTTTCTTGCACGCTTTCTGCAATGGAGCAGGGAGAAGGCCTTAAAGACAACGAAGTTGATTTTGTTCTGTACCACCCACACTGGGGCGTCATCGTCGTTGAAGTCAAGGGCGGCAGGATTAAACATGAAACAGAAACTGGCAAGTTTTTTTCGATCAACCGCCACAACGAAACTTTTGAGATAAAAAACCCTTTTCAACAAGTTCTTGTTTGGAAGAGCCGATTTTTGAGATTTCTTAGAAGAGAAAACGTCAAAGTCCCAGTAAGTCACGCCGTCTGTCTTCCAGCCGTGGCTGAAGAAGAATTTCCTCAATCCGCCTCCGTTGAAAAAACGATCATTCTTGGACGTTCCCGTCTTAAGACACTTGAACACTCGCTAAAAGATCTTGTAAAGCGCTGTCAGCCGGAAGTCTATTTGAAGTTTGAAGACGTGGCGCAGGCGCTCGATATCGCACTCATCGGATCTTCGTTTACATCGAGACTCTACATTCGCGACTATATCGATAGTCATGAATTGCGTGTTAAAGATATTGAGGTTATTCACGAAACGCTCATCACCCCGATCGCCGGTGCTTCGCGTCTAGGCATCGAAGGCGAGGCTGGCACTGGAAAAACAATGCTGGCGCTTCTTCTTGCAAGAACGTTTCGCGATCAAGGGAAAGCCGTTTTGCTTCTATCTTCAAACGGACTTCTTAACCTCTTCCTCAAGCAGGAATCAGGACCCAAGGTGGATGTTGCGACATACGGGGAATTGGCCTCGTCCTTTGGCATAGATCTTATGGAACCCGTTCAAGATTATGCGGGAACAAAAGACGATTGGATCCAATACGAAGGACCTGATCGCCTCAGGCGAAAGATTAAAGAGTCGGGAAAGCGCTATCACGTTATTTTGTGCGATGAAGCCCAAGATGTGCAACCGTTCTGGTGGGAAGCCATTCAGGAACTGCTCGTCGGAAAAAACGCCGAGGGTAAGACTGAGGGCGATGCGAGTAACGAAGAAGGGCGTTTCTACGTGTTTTTTGATCGAAGCCAGGGTGTCTTTGGCTCTGGGGGCCGAGAAAAAAGCTTTGTTCCCGAAGAATCGTTGCCCATTCCTCCTCCCTATTTCCCGCTGGTTCATAACTATAGGACCACCCGCGAGATCGCTATTTTTTCACGGGCATTTCGGACTGGCACCGCCATTTTGAAGAGTCACTGCGGAAGGCTTGGCTATGTCCCCGAGATCTTGATTTATGATGACGCCATCGATTGCGAGCGGGTTCTCGGGAGACTTCTTAGAAAACTGATTCGTGAGGAAGGCCTCGGAACCGATGAGGTCACGATCCTTTCCGCGAGAAACCCAAAAGGCGCCGAGTCAGTACTTTTCGAAAAAGACACCGTCGCCAACTTCCCCTTGCACATTTTAAATTACGACAAAAAGAAGAGTTGGCTGGAAGCCCGGGCACCACGAGGAAAAATTTCCGTTTCAACCATCGCGAGATTTAAGGGCTTGGAAGCTCCAGTCGCGATTCTAATGAATTTAAGTGAATATCATTTACCTCTTGATAATCCGATCATGTCAAGCCTTGTCTATGTTGCAGCGACGCGCGCAAAACACATGCTCTATGTCCTGATACAAAAAAACGACCCTAAGCTCGCTGTTTTGCAAAAGGCACTGAAGGAAATTCAGACCACCGGATTCATGGTCCTTGAGGGTTCAAACGCGGATTTTGAATTTAGCGGCACCGTAGCGCACTATAATCCTGAACGCGTTGGCTGGCTTTCTGTCGATGATCCTGCTTTTCAAAAAGGAAATATCATATTTTTCCCGCATGATGTCAAAAAAGCTGGGATTGCAGTACTCAAAGTTGGCATGAAGCTTAAGTTCCGCCCCCGCGTCGAAGGGCTCGCGACGATCGCCTGCGATCTCAGGGAAGCGAAAAAATAGCTCTTATAGGAATTTTTGACTTTTTTGCCATGTAGAAGCAAGACCTTAAGCGGCTGCAGGCCAGTTAAACAAAACGGCAGTTTCCTAACAGAATGCCATTGCAGGCACCTGGCACGCATTTCAGTAAAATATCTCCAAAATTATTATAGGGATCGGTTATGGTGATTCTATATAAGCTAAATTTTGACTTGGAAATTAACGGCAATGCCAGTTTCTTCGATTACCCGCGAGATACAGTTTTTGATTCCATCGTTTGCGTTAAATATTGCGATCTGATTGCCTTGTATTCTCGCCAACCTAACGACAACCTCATCACCAAATGAGGAGCCCATCGACATCACGCCATTAAAATTCAATACATACGGTTGCTGATGATTCTTCACAATAGAGGCGAAAGCCTTTTGTCCATCAGCGCGATCTGTTAAAGTCATGCCAAATTTTTTGAGTTCGATTTCTGACATCTGAGTTACTCCAATTCATGATCGATTAAATCGTCAATGATCTTTTTCGAGACCGATTCGAATTTCGAATCAATCAGCACGAGACTGACCCGAGTACCATTGATTTTCGTCACTGGCATATATTCAATACGCGGCAATTCTCGGCGAAAATCAAAAAACAAAGACATATCATTCGTTTCAACTCGTACCCAAGCATTGTTCCCTTTGCCGATCGCTAGCAAATCGTTCAGGCCTCGCCCGCGATCGGCATCGTGACTCCAGCTAGTGACATTTGACTTGAACGCCATAAGGAAGGCCTGTCGATCGTCAAGCGGTGAATATAGCGGGTTTTTTTTTCAAAGAATTAGGAATGCCGTCACCCGTGTCACCAATGGCTATGGAAAGAAACTTCGTTTCTTGAGATTCGCCATGAAGACTAGTAATCGCTAAGTAACAAGGTCCACCCGCATGAGTGTGTGCATTATCTGCGAGCTCACCGACGGTCCATCCCAAATAACTGCAGAGGTTTTCCGTAAAACCCTGACGTTGGAGTGCCCCATAAAGATGTTCCAAAATACGCTTTTCCGCCCCCCGGTAACCAATGGTTTGAAGTTCCAATATTGTGTCTGGTGGGAGCGCACTCTTCGCGTTCAAGACGTCATCATTGACAAAGAGATGCGGGGCGCCACGCTTAACTTCTTGAAAAAATCCTATATCTCTTAGATATCGACAGGCATAGGTATCCTGAACAAGTACGTAAACAGATTCTCCGCCAACTTTGAGTCGCGCCTTGATCAAACAAAGTAAACTGAGCGCACCAAATCCATCTATGACAGTTATCCCTCGCAGATCGAAAACATTGGATATAATCTCCAGGTCTTGAATCACAATCGGGTCCAAGATTATAAGTGAATGACTACGATTGAGGGTTCCACTCGGCAAAAGAATTTTTGATATCAATTCAAGTTTAGAAAAAAAATATTTGCCTTTGACCCTAACTTCTTCCAAACGATATTTTTTTCTGTACTTATCGAAAGTAGGCCGAGAAACCTCGATCAATTTGCAGGCGTCTTTGATCGTGATCCAGTCTAAGCTCATAATAATTTGCCGTCTTTCAGAATTTAAACTTTGTGCATAGCCGAAAGAAAGGCTTGCCATGTCCGTTTACATCATTTTACATCATTTTACATCTCTTTACATCCAACCCCGATGCTACACCGCAAGGTTACTTGTATAACACATTGATAATTAAGTATTTTCTAGCTAGTTTTGGCTTGAAAACGCCAAAAACCATCCTGAGGCGCAGTCGAAGGATCTGCAGTGCCACGGTCGTGATCAAGGCCACTCTTTAGGATTTTCGATTGATTTTTTTTAGAAGCCTAATCCACGCTTCCGGATCCTTTGGTTCGACCCAATTCACCCCGACTTTTTGCAAGTCAGAATCATCCTTTGCTATACCTAAACTTTCGATATAGTGACTGTCGCAAATAAAATAGTGACGTTGGTAGGGCAAAAGATATCCTCCGTCCTTATCCAGGTGAGCAAGAGCCTTTTCATACGAACTATACCAGGTATTCCAATAGGTCCTTCCTTTGGGTGGGCAAAAACATTCGGTGTCATCAAGAACACCTTTGAGCTCCCGCCACGACGAAAAACCTGCTGATTTAGCTATAATCTCGTAAGCCTGTTTAAGTTGAATAGGTTTCCCCAATCTTTTCTTGGCTTTTTGGAGGAGTTTGGCTTTGATTTTTAACGATTCGATGCGTGTACTTGACATAAAAAGATCTCCCTTGTTCGTTACCTTTGACCCGCGGCTGGTAATCAAAAGAGTCTTATCGATGTCACCATAATAAACGGAGCGAGGTTCTCTTGAGCGGGTCGAGGCGCCTCCGTAAGAGCCTCCAAGGATTGAGGTTAACAGCAACTCCGAAAAAAAACAAGTTCCACCCGGAGTCAACGCAGGGTCAACGCATTTCACTTTTATGGTGCCCCACCCCAGCACCAAGTATATGATCATTAAGGCAATCTGTGGCCTATATCAATGTACCGATAAGCGGATTAAAAGGCCCTATATGAGCGAATGGCTCTCCATTATCAACGCATCCGAAAATAATTTGAAACAAATTTCTGTGACTATTCCCCACGGAACCCTGACGGTCGTCACCGGTGTTTCGGGTTCGGGAAAATCAAGCCTTGTATTCGATACAATTTTTCGCGAGTCCGAACGGCGATTTAATGAATCACTGGGACTTATGGCAAGGCGAGGGCTCGCTGAAATCTCTAAGCCCGATGTTATTCAAATTAAGGGTCTTCGTCCAGCCATCGCCATCAGTCAAAAGAGATCTTCAGGTCATACAAGATCGACGGTCGGCACAATGTCGGAAATCTACGACGCAATGCGAGTTCTGTTTGCAAAGGCAGGTGAAGTTACGTGTACGGCCTGCGGTCAAGGGACAAAAC
>CAILAO010000672.1 GCA_903832105.1 uncultured Pseudomonadota bacterium
ATGCTGCAAGGCCAACAGCCAATTGCCCCGGGCATTGGCGTTCAGCCCTTTCTGATAAAAACGTTGTACTTGTTTATCCATACGTCAATTGCGTGAATTTTCCTTCGCTGTAAGTTACGTCAAAAAATAGATGTACGCGTCGTCTATAAAATAACCATTGCTGGCATAACCGGAAAAACGGATGCCGGAGATTTTGGGAATCGTCCCGAACGTCAAGCGTAACGCCTGAATCATCGGATGTTCACTATCCCGCACGGTAATATTGGGAAGGCCGATTTTCCGCGTACGCAGGACGTCTAACAGCACCATGTGGATTCGGTGATAAAGCCATTTTGGCCCGGCCGTGTTGACCATGGGCGAGGCAAGAACTAAACGCCAGACCTCGGTCTCGTCAAAATATACCCATAACGCCGCCTGGACCTCAAGTTCGAGATCCAAATGCCGAATTAACTGTTTCCCGACTTTAATCATCTGCGGCGAAAGAAATCTTGTCACCACCACGTTTCCAACCATGCGAATACCCCATGTCTTGATCCGCATCCATCCGCGCCTGATGATCGGCCTTGAGACCTGCGACTTTCACCAATTTCTCCAAATCATGCGTGTAACTCTCGCGGACAACCTTCGAATCCGGAAATTCATGGAGCTTCGTCTGTTTGGCAATACAGGCTTTGAGAGCGCACTCGACCGCATAGCCGAGAAGGTAGTAAGTGCCTTCGAAGCATCCGTTGTCAAGCAATACTTTCGCCTCCTTGATTCTCAATTTGGCGATATTCTGAAAATCCGTCCGATTCATATATGTTAATGCGAATATTTTATTTCATAAAGACTTTTCTTTTGGACTTGCAGTAAAATCTGGAGATGTATAAACATCTTGAAACATTCGCAATAATAAATCAACAAAAATAAGAGACGCCATCGCATCTTCTGGTGTTGGATCGATAAGGCGGTGTGCATAAGGATTTCGTAATGCTCCGACTATCCCTGCATATAAATTTCTATAGCCCTCTCTTTCTGAATCAACTCGAAATTTTTTTGCCAAGGTGCCATCTTTACCAAAAAGAGGATTGACGATATTTGGTCCTGTCAGGTGAGCATCTGTTATTCCTCCAAGTTTCCGTAAACGCTCTTCCAAAATGACTCCTGCTGTCCGCACGGCAGAATCCCACAATTTCGAGTCGGTCTTATCAGCGGGCAAACACCGTGCTTGAAGTTCAGGATCAGCTAATTCAATCCAAAGAATATTTGCATTCAACTCTCCAAGCTTCGTGTTGACTTTTTTCGCAAGAGAAGATAACATAAATCCGCCATAAAGCCCAAAGGCTGTTTCACTCACCCCTAAAAAGATTTTAAATTGTTCAAACGACGCAAAACCCAAATTAAATGCTTTTAAAAGTATGCTTGCAGAGAGAAGGAACGTCAGGAAAGATGGGATAAAAAATGCGATAAATTGGACTTTTTGAAGAGTGTATTCTTTGGCGACAAAAGGCGATGGCACTGTTTTTAAAGTACTATTAAGCGGAAAATCTTTAATAACCGCAGTAATAAATATGCTCAACATCGGAACCATTAAAGCGATAGCTGTGGTCATTTCTGCAAAGAGGAACCCGCCAAAGACATATAACGCCACCACCAGAAGAATAAAAGCACTATGGGAAAGAATTAAGAAAAGCTCTATTCTATTTTTGAGTTGTAATTCAGTCATTTTTTCAATCCTGAAAGACTCTTTCGGTTAGAAGTCTCCTGTTGCCAAATACTTCTGTAAATTCACGAGCAATTCACCCATATAGGCTTGCAATTGCTTTGCATACTGCGGTTCCATGTCTGAGAAGCTTTCCTCTGCCGGAAACAATTTACCTAATCCGCCTGCATATTGACCATCAAGAACGCATCCAATATCTACGAATCCCTTGTCCTTGTAGAAAAGAAATAAAGACAGTTGCAGGTTCTCCCAATAATTACTTTGTGGGATGACCTCATTTCGTAAATTTTTTATGTACACATTTATAAATCGTGGAGTAGAAGCCGTTACCTGAACCTTTCCCCCTCTTTTAGAAGCATATTCTTTGAAAAAATTCGTAATCATTTCAGGAGCAGCTAACAACTGAGGCTCTTTACTGTCATTGAGTCCTCTTGAATTCTCTATCTTCTTGTCAACATCAGTACTCATATCCTTTAGAATAATCTCCTTTGAATTCCCTATTTTTTTGATTTTTTCTATAAGTTTTTTATCATTAAGTTCTTCACCAATAAAAATATTCTCTATTATCCCACCCACCCCTTTTACCCCACCAGGAAGAGGATTACAAAGATCGCGAAAAAGACGAACTGAAGAGAATGTATACAACTCGCCGTCTTTATTGGCTACAAGAAAAAATATAATTTCAAGTTCAGTATCTTTAATTGTCAGTTTTGCAAATTCAGGAGGGATACCTAATAAATGGATAAACTTGAAAAATAAGTTTTCCGGCATGATCATTTCATCATGTATTGCTTTATAGAATGTACAAGTATCTGTTGTTCTCAAATAAAGATTGTATATTCTTAGGAAATTCTTTTTAGGATGTGTTCTTTCTTGTAAAGTAAATTTTTCTCGGTATTCTATTTTTTCAAACTCTATAACATTTGATAGATTGGCATCATGAAGCCATTTTTTAAACAGTTCGCCTTTTCGGATTAAAGAGGCTTCATTCTGGTAAAAATTTTTCTGTTGCTGTTCTTGTAAATTTGTTTCTAAAAATTCGTATTCAGATGCTTTCGGTGGAACCTCGGAATCACTTGATGGTAATTTTAACTTTTCATCCCACCCTCCCCAAGAATTTCCTATAGCCAGGAAACAAAATATCAGTACGTTCAGTCCAAAAAGTGAAAGGATAATCAATATTTTTCTTCTCATCTCAGATCTCCAATTTTTCTCAAGTCCGTTTATGATCTCATTCTTCCGCACTCTGAAAGACTTGCTGAAAATCCACGCCAACCCCTCACTTTCGACCCGCTGCACATGGCTCAACCGGTCGCCGTGCGCGGTCGTCACAAAGATCGTTCTGACCAGATTTCTATTTTTTTTTCGAAAAAAGTATTGACACCGATTCAAGCTTTCCCTATATTGATTCATGGAGGCTTTGGGGTGCGTAAGCGCTTCATTGCCTTTTCTTTTTGATGTTGTCAAGCGTTGAAATCAAATTCCTCTTTTTCTTCTTTTCCGCGAAGATCATCTATATAAGAAAAACTCC
>CAILAO010000673.1 GCA_903832105.1 uncultured Pseudomonadota bacterium
CTTGCTTAATTTCGACCAGGGTCTCGCGGCCGTCTTTCCGGGGCATATTAAGATCTAGTAAAATAAGGTCGGGACGAGGCATTTTGGAATATTTACCTTCATTACGCAGGAAAGCCATTGCCTCGACGCCATCACTAACCGTATGTATCTTATTTTTCATTTTAGAAATCTTGAGAGCCTCAATGACCAGCCTTGAATCACCCTGGCTGTCATCAACCACTAAAATGTCCACGGCTCTTGTCCCGTTTTTCGTTTCCATTTATTATTCCTTTTTATCCGGTATTGTAAAATAGAAAGTCGAGCCTTCACTGGGCTCGGATTCAATCCAGATTCTTCCTCCGTGACGTTCTATAATCCTCTTGCTGACGGCAAGTCCAATTCCGGTCCCGGGATATTCCTCTCGTGTATGGAGTCTTTGAAATATTTGGAATAGGCGCCCGAAATATTTCGGGTCGATTCCGATGCCATTATCCTTGACCGAGAACACCCACTCATTTCCCTCTCTCTTCGCCCCAACGTGAATCTGAGGGGATTCTGTACCGCGAAATTTGATTGCGTTTGCTATGAGGTTCTGAAGTACCCTGCTGAACTGCGTTTCATCAGCGGTAATGGTTGGAAGATGGTCGTGAGTCACCGACGCATTAGCCTCTTCAATCGCAACCTTCAAATTGGCAAGAACTTCCTTAAATGTATTTTCGGAATCAACCGATACGAATTTTCTTCCTCGAGTTTCAATGCGAGAATATTCAAGAAGATCAACTATCATATTGTGCATCCGGTTTGCGCCGTCCACAGCAAAACCGATAAATTCATCGGCATTAGCATCCAATTGATTTTTATACCGGCGCTCAAGGAGCTGAAGATAGCTGCTGACCATGCGAAGAGGTTCCTGCAAATCGTGGGACGTGATGTAAGCGAACTGTTGAAGATCAGTATTTGAACGGCGCAGTTCTGTTTCCAGATGCTTCAGTTCGGTAATATCCCTCGCAGCGGCAAAAACGCCCTGAACTTCACCATCTCCATTACGATAAATAGAGGCGTTATATACAACATCGGTAGTTGCGCCTGACACGTGGCGAATAGTCAATGGGTAGTCTTTTACAAAACCTGTGGCGAAGACCTTCTCGTAAGCTTCTCTGGCTTTATCGGGCTCGGTAAAATAGTCGGAAAAGTCCGTCCCGATTAGCTTTTCACGGAAAATGCCCGTTACCTGTTCAGCGCTTTTATTCGCGTCTGTAATCTTACCGCCAGCGTTGATTGTTACGAAAGGATCGAGGCTCGCTTCAATCAGACTCCGCCCGTAGAGTGAAGCTGCACGTAGTTCTGCCTCCGCCTGCTTTGTCTCTGTGATATCGATGCCCATCTCCATAATGAGGTTGGAACCATCAGTGTCGGTGTAGAGAAAATCATAGATATCATAATTGCGTTGGTCGGGACCGATCCATTCCCAGTGATGGGGGAGTTTATCCTCCAATACCTTAAATGTTTCACAGTTTTCGCAAGGCTTGGAGAGCCCGAACAAATATTCGAAACAAGTCTTGCCGTTTATTACTCAGGGCATAAAATAGTTTACAAACTTGCATAACGTACATGTTGTTC
>CAILAO010000674.1 GCA_903832105.1 uncultured Pseudomonadota bacterium
TCCATCTTTCCAGTGTTTAACAATCCACCCATCACTATCCATATATACCATAGGTAAATCATTGCCCCACGTATCTGCTTCTATTCTTTTTCTGAAGGATTCTTTGAACTCTTCTGAATTGAAGATATCGGATACTTTGTTTGAATCTTCAATATCGTCCCATGATTCTTTTTTCATAATTATTGTTTTACAATTAAAATCGTAATTCCAAGGTCTCATCAAGAACTAAAGAAGAGCCCTCACTTTCTATCTTTGTAAGGAATTGAGCCGCTTTTTCAGGATATTGATTGAGATCGTCGAGGTGATTTTTCAGATCAATAATCTTTTTCCCGAGACGTTTTCCTAATGTTTTTAGATTAGGCTTGATCGAAAGCCGGACGTAGCTGGTTTCTTCGGTTGAAAAATCGATTGATTTAATATTGAG
Source organism: uncultured Pseudomonadota bacterium (assembly GCA_903832105.1). GTDB lineage: Bacteria > Bdellovibrionota_B > Oligoflexia > Oligoflexales > CAILAO01 > CAILAO01. Next base: position 425 of record CAILAO010000674.1, read on the forward strand.
TTCTTCTTTAATAATCTTTGCGCCTTGGTTAATGATTTTCTGATCATCGCCATTTCTCGTTAACACAAGCATCGAAGAGAGTGGTTGCCTCACTTTAAGCTTTTGCTTTGCTCTCAAGCTACGACCCAAGTTCGTGACCTTGCGTATCAAGGTCATGCATGATTCCAAATCTTCATCAATAAGGTCTTTACGTGGAGTCGGTATATCACAGAGGTGGACAGAGGAAGACACACCTTCTATATCAGCGACAAGATTCTGGTAGATTTTTTCTGCAGCGAAAGGAGCAAAAGGGGCAAATACTTTAGAAAAATTTGTAAGGACATAAAAAAGCGTCTCATAAGCACCCTCTGTATCCCGTGATATCTGAGTCGAGGCATTACTGCGAAGAGTTTTTACAGGATTTATCGAGGTATCATCCTCATGATCCTCGTCAGAGGCGTCACCCCAGAATCTTCGCCGACTAAGACGGATATACCAATTTGTAAGGTCTTCGATAAAGTCGAGAACAATAGGGACAACAGTGTAGAGTTGGTAAAGTTCCATTCGTTCATGAACTTTTGCTACTAGTGTTTGAAATCTCGAAATGATCCAACGATCAAGCTCGTTCTCTCTGTTTTTTGGTACTTCACCATGGACAAGTCCGACGTCGGGCTTCCAACCATCTGCATGAGCATAGGTAGCGAGAAAACTGTGAGCATTCCATAGTGGAAGGAGAACAGATCTGGTCGTTTCTTTGACGCCGCGATCAGTGAACATCAAGTCTTCTGCTCTCAAAACCGCTGAGTTCAACATATAGAGTCTTACGCTGTCGGCGCCGGCTTTTGCTAATAGTTCTCCCGGTGGTGTGTAGTTTTGCTTTCTTTTCGACATTTTTTGACCTGATTCATCAAGAATAATGCCGTTTACGATGACGTTTTTAAAGGCTGGTTGATCAAAAAGGGCAGTCGCTAAAATATTCAAAGTGTAAAACCAGCCCCTTGTTTGATCGAGACCCTCAGCAATGAAGTCCGCAGGAAAGATTTGTTTAAACCGATCCTGATTTTCAAAAGGATAATGAAGTTGAGCGTAGGGCATCGATCCAGACTCAAACCAACAGTCGAAAACCTCTTCGATCCTCTTCATTCGACCTTTGCATTGGGTACATGAAAAAGTCAGATGATCTATGTAGTGCTTATGAAGATCAGTTACCTTTTCACCAGATTTTTCTTCCAGCTCTTTAACTGACTGGATGACTGTAATGTGGGAGTCATTTTGATCACATACCCAAATGGGTAACGGTGTCCCCCAGAAACGATTACGGCTAATGGCCCAGTCTCTCGCGTTTTCAAGCCATTTACCCATTCGGCCATCACGGAGATGAGAGGGAATCCAATTAATTTTCTTATTATTTGCGATCAGGCGATCTTTTATTTTTTCAACAGCGACATACCAAGCGGGGATGGCCCGATAAATAAGAGGCGTGTCAGTCCTATCACAAAACGGATAAGAGTGAACAATCGTTTCGTTACGAAGAATTTTTCCAGAGGCCTTGAGAGTTTTCACAATTTCCTTGTCAGCATCTTTGATGTAAAGACCTTTAAAATCAGGTACTTGAGAATTAAAGTGACCTTCCATGTCGAGCGGATCAACAATTTCAATTCCATGAGCGAGACAAACTCGAAAATCATCTTCCCCGTAAGCTGGTGCCTGATGGACGATGCCAGTTCCTTCATCGGTGGTGACATAATCATCAACTAAAATCCTAAACGCATTTTTAATACCTGAAAAATAGGGAAATAGAGGCTCATAGAATCGCCCAGCCAATTGATTTGATTTCAGAGAGTCAAGGATTTCAAAAGAAGGCGAACTATCCTTCTTCCCTTTATCTTTGTAGAGAGATTCAAGTCGGCTCTCGGCCAGATAGTAGATTTCATTAGTGGTATGGTCTTTGATTTTCACATAAGTTATTTTAGAACCGATGGCGAGTGCGAGATTTGAAATCAAGGTCCATGGAGTTGTCGTCCAAGCGAGAAAAAAGGCACTCTCATCTTTGGCCTTAAATTTTACAGTGATTGCAGGATCTTGGACGTTTTTGTAGTTTTGATTCGCTTCAAAGTTCGAGAGTACTGTCGTGATTCTGGGTGAGTAAGGGACTACCTTATACCCTTTATAAACTAACCCTTTTCGGTGAAGCTCACTAAAAACCCACCAGACAGATTCCATAAAATTTCGATCCATGGTGCGGTATTGGTTATCCCAGTCAACCCACCTTCCTAAGACCGTGATGGTTTTTTTCCACTCCGCTGCATAATGAAGGGCTGACGCACGGCAAGCTTCATTGAATTTTGAGACACCTAACTTTAAAATATCCTGACGCCCTTTAATCTTTTCCCTTTTTTCGATTTCATATTCCACGGGCACGCCGTGACAGTCCCAGCCGAACCTTCTGTCCACAAATGAACCACGCATGACCCAATACCGAGTCACGGTATCTTTTATTGTGTTAGCCAGAAGGTGACCGTAATGCGGAAGTCCGTTGGCAAACGGCGGGCCGTCGTAAAAAGCAAACTCCTTTTCACTTTTTCTTTTTTCATTCTGGGCACTAAAAATTCCTTGCTGTTCCCAAAAAAGCAACAATTCATGTTCTACACTTGGAAAATTCACATCGGGTGAGACTGCTTTCATATTTCTTCTCCACTCTGAGGATAACTAGTCGTTGTGACGAAATGCGACAACGACGTGTTGCGAGGA
>CAILAO010000675.1 GCA_903832105.1 uncultured Pseudomonadota bacterium
CGGGAAAACAGTTTGAACCATCGAATAACCTTCGTAATAGTGAAACCTTCCTTGCATAGCCACAACCGGTTTGCCTGCCAGATGTCCGAAAATGAGATTGCCAAGATCCTCAATGAAGTTGCCGAGCATTCAGAATCAAAGGAACGCTTCAAAGGATCGTTCGATTGGCCCGGCCAAGCTGAGATCGAAGAATGTCATAACCGCAACTGTACTGTCACAGCCACCATCACCCTCTCATCCAACAATCCTGGGCGTACATGGAACCCTGTCGAGATCCCCGTGCTTTATCCTTATCACGGAGTCTTCGTCGTAGGCAAGGGGAACGGGCAGTTTCGGCGCGAGCGGAGGTCGAAACTCATGACATGGTTCCCCTGCCTTAAGCGTCGGCCCGGCCTTTGGTTTTTCCACGAGATAGAAGACAGGAAGGTAACATCCGAAGCCGAAATCTCGTCACATGACGGAAGAAATATACCCGTTAAAATCAATAGAAAAAAGCTTACCACAGGTGCTGGTAATCGCCACGAAATTGATGCACTGCTAAGGAAGATCGAACTCCGGCTACCGATCACAGAAGTTAAACCCTATACAAACAAGGAAGAATGGAAAAAGGCTAAAAAAGAGGAAAAAAACAAACTCCAAGCTCTATGTACTAAAGAGTCCGAGCGTAACAAGACTTATGAGAAACAAGACCTAGAAACCCAGCGACTCTTCACTTACAATGTATTCCTGGCTGAGACAATCGCAACGTCAATCTGTAACGGCTGGCTTGACGATTCAGGGAATGAAAATCCAGCCTATTGGACTCAAGAAGCATGCAGCAAGGCAAAGAAGAATAGTGAAGATGGGACTGAGACCGAGAAAAAAGCCAAGGTAATCAATGGTTTAGAGATAAGTTCCTTTATCAAAAAAAGCATACTTTCCCCAAAAAAGGAGAAGTACATCTGGTTGCGCCAGTTTTCCCCAAAAAATGCAGCTGATGCTATTTCGTCGCTGACCATGCTGGCACGTTATGGCTGGGCTGACGCGGAAAACATGTCAGCGGCGTCACGGCAAAACCACCGCAGTTTTTACCGTAAAATATGCCCTGTCCAGACTCCGGAGTCCGCGAAGATAGGAATCATCCTGAATCTCGCAGCGGGGGCAAAGGTGGACCTCCATGGACACATACATGAGTCGGACTCCAAAACCGGGCTTGGATATTCTGCATCACTGATCCCCTTCTACCATCATACGGATTCGGCACGGGCTATGCTCGGCGCAAAGAACTATGTACAAGCCCTGCCGGTGTCGGGAGCCAAAGAACCCCTTGTGAAAACCGGAATGGAAGGTGACATACGCAACGTACTTGAACCGTTGGAGAAGCTAGGGCTGCTTGAAAGCACTCCGGAGTTCCATGCGCCTGGATGCAACCTGATCGTCGCATACATGACTTACGACGGACTCAACTTCAATGATGCCATCGTAGTCAGCGATAGTGCGGCTTTGAAGCTGGCATCCAGCGAGCGCGATGAACTGGAATGCAGCTATGACGATCCATATCACACGAATCTCGGAAGTAACGGACAATCTTTAAAGTTCGGGGAAATCAGGAGCACAACAAAAAAAGGAAAGCACTATTTTCTCGAATTGGGAGACAAGCTGACAGGACGGCACGGGAACAAGGGCGTGGTATCTGCCATCATCCCAGACTTCTTAATGCCCAGGCTCACAACAGACGACCGACTTGGCGACCTTTCAGGTAAGCCAGTTGATATTCTTCTTAACCCCCTAGGCGTGATCTCCAGGATGAATGTCAGCCAGCTACTGGAGAGCCATGTCGGACTTCTGAAGATGCTCGGAATTGCAGGTCTGCCGGAAGGCACGGGAAAGCCCTTTGAGAAAACAGATGCTGATATTATCCGAAATTTGCTACTGAGTATAAACCAGGGCGGAGAGAAAATTATTGATGACAGAGGACAGATGGCGGTTCACATCAGATACTCCAACCCGCTCAACCGTGGTGACCATTATTTCCCAGTTGTTGTCGGCATACAATATTTCGTCAAGCTTAACCACATTCCAGCGAATAAAAGGAACATCCGTATACGCGCCCTGGAAAATGAAATAGAAGCAAAGGATTATGACCCCGTCACCTGGCAAGCAAAACAAGGACGTAGTGTCAATGGGGGTCAAAGCCTAGGAGCAATGGAAATGTGGGCACTGGAAGCCTACCAAGCTGACAAGCTCACGAAGTATTTTCTAACGGATGCCATACGCCCTAAGCCGGTTGACAAAAGTATACCACCCGCGAAAATCGACGATGTAAGCCAGACCTTCAGGGCTATGCAGGACTGGCTCTTTGCCATGTTCATCGTTCTCGATAAGGACGGCGAAGGGAAATATGGGCTACGTAAGGCCACCGAGAAAGATATAAAAGAAAAAGGAAAAGAACTCCGATGTCCAAAGGATAAGCCTAGGCCTGCTGTCGTAAAAGCTCTGAAAGGTATATATAAATGCACAGCCAAAAAATGCAAGTACAGTATTGAAGATGCTTACGGAACAGACATTGACCGGCCTAAAGCAAAAGCATACATGACAGTCGAGGATCTCTTCAGGCACAAGGAGATTGTCTTTGACCTTCTTGCCTATGACGCAGAAATTCACGGAGCAAAGGGCAAGGCTAAAAAAATGGTGCTTCCTGTCGCCACCGGATGTCATAGCGTCACCATCGCCTGGGAAGATGAATATCACGTCAAAATCATTATTGGCAAGGATTCACCCAAAGGCACCTTCTTCGCCTATTATCAGGTCGCAACGGATAGTCGCACCTTAATCGACATCCTCTCTATGAATCTTTGTTGCAACAAGCATAAGTCAACACATCTGGAGTACTCGATCCTTGAAGCGGCCGAATCCTGTGCC
>CAILAO010000676.1 GCA_903832105.1 uncultured Pseudomonadota bacterium
ACTTGCTTTAATAAGTGAGACGTTGCCCGGATGGCTCTTTTTATATGCTCAACCTTCACGATGCTTGAACGTGAGAAAGTTATTAAGTGAAATATCTATCGCCAGTCCAGTGGCCACAGATTTTGAAGTTCTTTTATCTCCTGTAACTAAAACAATCTCTATTGCAACTAATTTAGAATTTGCCTGGGGTGAATTTACTTACCAGGTTACAGATCCATTGACTTTTGATCCTAAGTTTATCGAAGCTTTATCTTATCGCATTGGCGCGGCACTTGCTCAGTCGATTGCCGGAAATATCCAACTCGGTCAAGCTCTCCTTCAAATGTCAGTAACAATAACCGACAAGGCCGTCCTTCAAAATGCCCGTGAAGGATCTAAGCAAAAACCGAACTACTCTAGCTTAATCGCGGTGAGGTAATTATGTCAGTCTATACCATTCAGCCTTCATTTTCTGGGGGAGAATTTTCCCCTTCTTTATATTCAAGAGTTGATGTCCAAAAATATTCCACAGGATTAAAAAAACTTAAAAACTTTATCGTTCATCCTCATGGCGGTGTTTCTAATCGTCCAGGTTTTGAATATGTAGCAACGGCCAAGGTTTATAACAAACAAGTGCGAGTTATTCCTTTTGAGTATTCCATAACAGATTCATACGTTTTAGAATTTAATGAAGGCTATGTAAGATTTATAAAAAATGGCGGACTTGTCTTAACAGCTTTAAGCGCCGTCTATGAGTTAGTTATTCCTTACCTGGAAGCTGATTTATTTGATTTAAAATATACTCAATCAAACGATGTACTTTATTTATGGCATCCAAAATATCCACCAAAAACACTAACAAGATTTTCTTCAAATAGTTGGGTGCTTGCAGACTTTCCTTTTATTAATGGGCCGTTCTTGCCAACACTTAGAAGCCTTGATGATCTTGGAATCATGTATGCAGTTGGTGGACTTCTAACCACTCCGATTTTAATGATTAGAGGATTATCTCTTGTTGTTCAGTGCGGATCGGGGTTCGCGGTGTCAAGTGACGACATCGGAACGCTTATTAAAATTAATCAATACGTCCAAAATAGTTCAGTGGCCACGTCAATGAGTAGCGCGATTTCTTTGAATAAAATAGTAGTGAAAGGGTCATGGCAAATTACCACCACGGGAACATGGATAGGCACACTTGTTATCGAAAGACTGGCAGTTGATAGCACAACAGTATGGGAAACAGTTAAAACTTTCGATCATCCCGTTTCTTCATTTAACATCGACGCGACCGGATCAGAGGATGAGATTTGCATGATGAGGGTCACGATGGCGAGCTATGTGTCAGGTACGGCCAATGTCGACTTTTCTTGTGATCCATTTTTCCACTCAGGCGTCGGCAGAATTACGGGAGTGCTACCTTTTAATAAATGCTATATGACAGTATTAACGCCGATTGCTCGGGATGGGATAGAAGTATCATGGCAAGAAGGCGCATGGTCTATAAAGAGCGGCTATCCGTCTTGCGGAGCCTTCTATCAGGACAGGCTTGCAATGGCCGCTACGCCAACCGAACCACAAACGACTTGGGTTTCCCAGACAGGAAAATATGTAGATTTCGGGATTAATACTCCTTTGCAAGATACGGATGCGGTCTCGATTAATCTTCCATCACGAAAAATGAATGCAATCAAGAATCTAGTTTCACTTTCAGAAATTTTGACTTTTACGTCGGGGAGTGAGTGCAGTATTGGAGACTCCGGAAACGGCTTTTCTCCAACAACAGTTAAAACAAAAGTACATGGCTATAGAGGATCTAGTAAAGCAATTCCGGTCACAGTCGGAAATAGATCAATTGCGGTTCAAGCGATGGGGTCAGTCGTTCGTGACTATGGGTACGATTTCGCTTCGGATAGTTTCACAGGAGGGGATCTTTCAATTTTCTCTACTCATTTATTCAAAGGCTTCACGATTAAAGAAATGGCCTATCAACAAGAACCGGATTCAATTGTTTATTGTGTTCGATCAGATGGAAAAATTCTTGCCATGACCTATATGAAAGAACAAGAAGTGACGGCCTGGTCGTGGATAGAAACCGATGGAATTGTAGAATCTATTTGTTCAATCCCTGGAACCGATCAGAACGATGTTTATATGGTCATAAATCGCCAAGGCAAAAGACTAATTGAAAGAATGACTCAAAGGCTTCCAGTGATCGACAGTAAAGAAGCTTTTTTCTTAGATTCTGGACTTACTTATCGGGGAGTGGCAACCAGTACAGTTTCAGGACTCGCTCACCTGGAAGGACGAACAGTCTCAGCTCTTTGCGATGGCTTTGTTATGAAAAATCTTTTAGTGACTAGCGGAATAATTACCTTGCCAGTGGCCGCG